>CAVOEZ010000216.1:0-6935 GCA_963694355.1 Latescibacteria bacterium UBA2968
AAGGATTGTTCCTGCCCGCCCTCTCTCACGCCGGACGTGTAGCCGAGGGCATAAGGACCAATCGCAGGCAGCTGATGGCGGCCATCGTTCTGGCATTCATCCTCAGTCTCATGCTGAGCAATCTCCTCACGCTGCACCTTGGCTACCGGGACGGCGCATACAACTTCAACAGCTGGGAAATCGTTCGGGCGGGCGAAAGACATTTCGCAGCTACGGCCACCTCTGTTAAAAATGTTTTGATCAAACCTCCGACGAATCCTGCCTACGTGGATCACCCGGAAAACATAGGCTTCTTTGGCATCGGCGGCGGCGTCATGGCCCTGCTCATCTACCTGAGATACAGATTCGTATGGTGGCCCCTTCACCCGGTGGGCCTGGCCATATCGGGGTCCTATTTGGCCAGACGTACCAGTTTCACCATATTCGCGGCCTGGCTCATCAAACTGGTGATGCTCAAGGTGGGTGGACCCGCCGTTTACCGTAAATCACGACCCTTCTTCGTTGGCATGCTCGTCGGGTATGTGATGGGGGTGGCACTATCTACTTTTCTGGACATGGGCTGGTTTCCCGAGCGCGGCCACATCGTCCACAGATTCTGAAATCATCCTTATGATTCCTTTTGATAAAACGATCTCGAGGATCCTCATCTCAATGGGCGCAATTCTGTTCCTGTTGCTCGCGGTGGGTCCCGAACGGGTAAACCCTGTGCTTTCGAACCTGTTCGGGCTTCGGTCCTCGGACCCGGTAGTGAATGTCCCGATCCCTGAAGCCAACTCAGTGACCGACCAGGTCTTGAATTCGGTCTCGGAAACCAGGATCCGTGAACTCATGGAGACACTGACCCTGAACGGGTCCAGAGTGCCTGGATATTCTGGTCACGACGCAGCGGCAGCGTTTATCCTGAACCACTTCCAGAACATGGGTCTGGAGAATGTCAAAGCGGAGCCTTTCGATGTCACGTCTCCAGTGGACAAGGGCGGAACACTGACCCTGATGGGCCGGAACAGGAATTTCCCCATTCACGGAATCTGGCCCAACCTTGTCAAAACGTCAACCTTACCCAGAGAGGGGGTTCGAACAAGACTCATATATGGGGGGTCTGGAGAATTCGGTGAGTTCAATGGTCATGCCATGGAAAATACGGCCGTCCTCATGGAATTCAACACCTGGAACAACTGGCTGAATGCCGCCACACTCGGCGCTGGCCAGATCATATTTATCGAACCGGACTCTACCTACTATACCGAGGCCGAACAGAAATTCCTGCAGGTCCCGAATGGTGTGGAGCGCTTCTGGATCGACAAGCAATCCGGGCACGAACTCAAGCGCCTTCTGGAGGTCGAAGGGGAACTGGAAGTCAACCTGCGTTCCAGAATGATATGGGAGAAGAACAGTGCCAAAAACATCCTGGGCACAATAACTGGCACCGACCCTGAACTCAAAGAGCAGATCGTGGTCGTCAATGCCTATTACGATGCGATGTCTGTTGTCCCGGCATTGGGCCCGGGCGCTGAGCAGGCCTGCGGAATCGTTGCCCTCCTCGAACTTGTGGACTACTTTCGCAAGCACCCGCCTGCCAGAACCGTTCTGTTCCTGGCCACCTCATCCCACCACCTCGGATTCAGAGGCATCTGTGATTTCCTGGGGAGACACGCCCGCAAGGAAACGAACTTTGCCGCGCTAATGACGGAACCCATCGATATCCGGTTGTTCATCGGCCTCGACCTCACGAGTCAAACCGACGAAATCGGCGTCTGGAACAGCACCCGAAACTTTTACTACAACAGATTCTTCACCCCGCTTGGCAAAAGCTTTGTCCGAATCTCAAAGGCGCTTGCCCCGGGCCTGGGGCTGGACGCCAAACGGGCGCTCGTCGATGGCATCAACCCCACCGGAGGTATGACGTGGGACATGTATGTGCCCGGCAAGAATCTGAAAACCGACGGAGAAGTAGTTCTCGAGGCCGGCACCCTTTCCCTTTCATTCATCACCCTGAATGACGCCCGCTTTCGTGTTGATACGCCCCTGGATCTTCCGGAGCGTATCAACTACCCCAATCTTACCGGACAAATCCGTCTGCTCACCGGTGTTCTGGACATCGCCCTCAATGACAGGGAATTGATACCCGACTACCGTCTGGATCCGGACGATCGCATGCGTGGGTTGAAAGGGTTCGTGCGGACCTACCCTCGCCGAAGCATCGTGCCCGACAGGGCCAAGCCCGGCGCCATCGCCGCTTTGCGAATGGGTATCGACAAATCCATCAAAGGTGTACGGAGGATCTATTACGACCTTGCAGACGAAAATGGAGAATTCTACATGCCCGGGATCGCCGAGCGACGGGTCTCGGTAAGCGCGTACTATCTGGATCCCGATTCCGGCGAAATCACCTACGCCCCCAACTTTGGCCAGCAGGCAAAAATCTACAGGGGCGAGTTCGACATGAACTGGTGGATCTCGAAACGAACCCAGATTCTCTTCCCCTGTGTCACCACAGATTTCTACGATACTGTGGATCCACGGTACCTCACCAAACTCTCGCAAATTTCTGTCCTGAGCGGCAACAATACCGCGCCTCAGGAATACGGCTATGCCATTGGGTTTGGCCCCACCGAGCCCGTGGGCACCTTGTTCACCCGCCCGGGCGAGCGGGTAAAGGTTGCGATGCGGTCGGGCTCCATAGGGATCCGCTTTCTGCTCCTGAATTCCGAAAGCGCGGAAAGCGAGAAAATTGCCCGGGGAGAAGGATTCGCCACACTCACCCACGGCTCATTTGCACATACCTCCTTCCAGGCTGCCCACGACATGTGGATGTTGGACGAAGCCCGGATCCGGGAAATGAAGCGCTACGCTATTGAAAACCAGAGGCTCAATACCCTGCACGAAGAGGCCGCCCTACACCTGGACCTTGCCGGGCAGGCAATGGAAGCAAGGCGCTGGGACAGCTTCATGAAGCACACCCGCGCCGCACTTGGCATAGAATCCAGGGCATATCCCGATGTAAAGAACACACAGAATGATGTGGTGCGAGGCATCATCTTTTTCATGATTCTGGTTATCCCGTGCGCATTCTTTGCGGAGAGACTGATCTTCTCGGCGTCGGATATCCGTATGCAGATCCTGGGATTCACCGGGATTTTTGTCGTCATCTGGTTGTTTCTTTCGCGGGTCCACCCTGCGTTCGAACTCTCGAATCCGTTCGTCATTTTGCTCGCCTTCATCATCCTTGCCCTCGCCTTCTTTGTAATCTCACTGGTCTTTGCTCGATTCAACGAAAACATGCGCCGCCTCCGCACACCGGAAGTACTGCTTCACGAGCAGGACGTAGGCAGGATCAGTGCGTCTTTTGCGGCATTCCAACTTGGCATCGCGAACATGAAACGACGCAAAATGCGGACCTGGCTCACCTTCCTCACGCTGCTTCTGTTGACCTTTACCGTACTGTCTTTCACCTCCATCAAGTCGGCCCTTCAGTACCACCAGATTATGAGGGAGGGAGAAGGACCGTATCCCGGCGTGCTTGTCCGCAGCAAATTCTGGGGGCCGCTCGAGGAAGTTGCGTTCGACTATGCAGATACCCACTTCAAGGCCATGGGCTTGATCGCACCCCGGAGCTGGTACTACACCCGGGACAAGAAAAAGATCCCCGTCAGATCTGGTGAGAAATCGGCCAACGCCCTGGGTGTCCTGGGCCTGACGCCGCAGGAGGCGGGCGTTACGGGAATCGACACCGGGCTCAGGGCCGGAAGATGGTTCCAGGGGAAAGAACTGGCCTGCATACTGCCGAATAAAATGGCTGATCTGCTCGGCGTAACCGAAGATGACCTGGGAAAGAAGAGCGTCCGACTGTTCGGAGAACAACTCACAGTCATTGGATTGATGGATTCGGAAAAATTCAGGCAGCTCAAGGATCTGGACAATGAAACACTCAGCCCGGCCGACTTCAAACTCACGGATGACGAAGCCATCGCCCAGATGACCACACAGGAAACCCGGGAGAAGCAGGGTCTCGAACAGCCGGAAGTGGATATTTTGCCCTTTGAACATCTGGACCCGGACAACATCCTCATCATTCCCTACCACCTGCTCAGAGAAGTGGGCAGTCCGCTCCAGTCGATCGCCATCAGATTCAAAGAAGGCGTGCAGATCGAACAGCAGGTACGTGCCTTCCTGTCGCGACTTTCAGTGGTTCTGTTTGCTGGAATACCCGATGCGGAAGGACGTGTTCGTGTGTCTGTTTACAGTTCGCTTGGAAATACCTCTTTTCGCGGCCTGGGCAATCTCTTCATCCCCATCCTCATCGCCGCGCTCATTGTCCTCAACACCATGATGGGGTCGGTCTACGAGCGGTTCAGAGAAATCGGAATCTATTCGGCCGTTGGCCTGGCGCCGGTACACATCTCCTTTCTCTTCATCGCAGAAGCCTGTGTCTATGCCGTTCTCGGGACCGTATCCGGATATCTGATGGGACAGGGCGTTGCAAAAATCATGTTGTGGCAGGGTTGGCTTTCAGGCGTAACCCTCAACTACTCCGCCCTCTCGGCGGTATCCTCATCCATCCTGGTCATGGCGGTCGTCATCCTGTCAACCCTCTACCCCGCCCGACAGGCGTCTTTAATGGCGGTGCCCGATGTGACCAGAAGATGGAAACTCCCGGACCCCGATGGGGATGAATGGCGGTTCGAATTTCCGTTCACGGTGGGCGGTGAAGACGTATTCGGATTATCCGTGTTCCTGGTAGACTATCTCAATTCTCACAGCGGCGAGGCCATGGGTACGTTCTATACCAACGGCGCGCACCTGGGTGCCATCTCCTCCGAAAAAGGCGAAGGCTATAGCATAGACACCTCCATATGGCTCGCCCCCTATGACCTGGGTGTAAGCCAGAATGTTCGCTTCGAAGCGACCCCGACAGGTGAATTCGAAATGTACACCCTGTCGCTTATCATACTGCGTCTCTCCGGGGATGCCGCATCCTGGCGGCGCGTAAATCACGGCTTTATCAATACCCTCCGAAAACAGTTCCTCATCTGGCGAACCGTGGAACCGCAGGACCGCGAGAACTATCGGGAGAAGGGGCGACGGATGCTCGACGAGCACGCCCGGACAGCCTGATCTGCTGAATCGACGGGGTTCAACACGTGCATCCTAGGCTCAACAAATGTGAAGCTGCAGTGGCTCATATTTCTGCTTGCGAAGCCTGTCAATTGTCGTATACTCTTCAGTCCTGAATCAACCCTGTACACACTTTGAAAAATTGATCCGATGGCCTTAGCGAACTTGTTCCGTAAGGGCAAGACAAATCAGTTCGATGAGATAGAGGAATACCGGGATCTTCTCGAGGTACCTGACACCTTCGAAGAAGGTTTCAACTCGAAGACCATTCTGGGTGCCCTTTTTGTATCTGTGATCATGGTCCCGGGCAACATCTACCTCGAACTGATGGTGGGTCAATCCATTGGCGCAGCGGCCCAGTGGGTAACCATCATCCTTTTCCTTGAACTTGCAAAGCGTTCCTTCACCGTCCTCCGGAAGCAGGAACTTTACCTGCTTTATTATGTCACGAGCGCCCTTGTCGCTCGCGAAACAGGTACCTTCGAAGGTCTGCTCTGGCACCAGTACTTCGTACAATCCCCTGCTGCGAAACAATTCGGCATCGCTCACCTCATTCCTTACTGGTGGGCCCCCCCTCCCGATTCCCAGGCGCTAATAGAACGCACCTTCTTCCATGCAGACTGGTTCTGGCCCATTTCCCTGATGGTCCTCGGGATGATCATGGGAAGAATCCAATGGTTCACGGCAAGTTACGTCCTCTTCCGGCTCACCTCCGACTATGAGCGTCTGCCCTTTCCTTTCGCCCCTATCAACGCCCAGGGCGCAATGGCACTGGCCGAGGAAAGCAGCGGCGAATACAGCTGGCGATGGCGGGTCTTCAGCATCGGCGCTGTAATCGGAGTGGTCTGGGGAGCCATTTATGTGGCGGTACCGGCCATATCCGGCGCATTCATGGAACAGCCTATCCAGCTCATCCCGATTCCATTCGTGGACTTTACGCAATACACGGGCTATTTCCTGCCGGCCACCCCGATGGGATTTACGTTGCATCTTGCACCCATTTTTGCCGGCCTTCTGGCCCCGTTCTGGGCAGTAATGGGATCGTTCATCGGCGTCATGGTGCACACGATCGCCAGCCCGATCCTGCACAGCTACGGGTATATGCCGCACTGGTTTATGGGCATGGACACCATCATGACTCATTTTGTGACCGGCATTGATTTCTGGATGAGTTTTGGAATTGGCATCACCGTCGCCATCACCGTGATCGGATTCTATCAGGTCTGGACAGGTGTACGAACGTCAAGACTCGACAACACAGAAAAGGGCAGTTTCACACCTCCACCCGGCCGCGGCGACTTCAGAATCTGGATATGCATACTCCTCTTCTGTATCGCCAGCCTGTATACCATTGTGCTTGCAAAAATCCTGTTTCCGGACCTGGTCAGTTTCACTTTGCTGGCCTTCTTTTTCGTATTCGCCTTCATCTACACACCCCTGATCTCCTTTGTGAATGCCAGACTCGACGGCCTCGTAGGACAAAACGTCAACATCCCCTACATCAAGGAAGCCACCATTTTCCTGAGTGGTTTCAAGGGCATAGAAATTTGGTTCGTGCCATTCCCGCTGCACAACTGGGGCGCCGAGGCCGAGCGTTTCCGCCAGATCGAGCTGACCGGGTCTAAGTTCACAGGGATTCTGAAGGCCGAAGTATTTATGATCCCTTTGATCCTGTTCACAAGCTTTATGTACTGGTCCTACATCTGGAAACTGGCGCCCATCCCTTCGGACGCCTATCCGTATGTCCAGCTCATGTGGCCCCTCAGGGCCCTCAATACCAGTGTGTGGTATACGGGAACCATGCGAGGGGAAATCGAAAC
>CAVOEZ010000217.1:0-6866 GCA_963694355.1 Latescibacteria bacterium UBA2968
TTTCATTGACTGACACCCGCATCAGTTAAGAACAGGCTGATCGCGGCTCTGTAGTTGCCAGCAGTTTGGATTAGAGCTTCCGCCCTGTTGGTAGGCAATTCTGTATTCGAGTGATTTGAGGTCGTCGAATGCGTCATAGAGTGCGCTTCGGTCCATCCATTCTTCTCTGAGGGCGTGCTCTCGAAAAGGATCAACAGAAGTATATATTCAGCATCTCGTTCCTGCCCTGCAAGGATTGTGCGTCCGGCTTCCATCAATCCCTGTCGCTCAAGGACTGCAACCCCTCGGATTTAGAAGCCTGCTCAAGGTCACCTCACGGGAGGGACGCCTGGTGAACAACGCAGGTGACTCAGACGGACTGAAGCTTTTCGTACGCTGGGTAGCAGCAAAGGCAATTGGAATCACGATTGGTTACGCGGCAGCCCTCTATCCTGCCAATTATGCTCGCAGGTTATGGGGAGCCTGAAAAATAGAAGGAATCTGTCACCTAAGCTGAGTATTGGATAAAGTGGCCTGAATTTCGCGTTTTCAATGGTGATGAGGAGAATTCTCCATGCGTATTCACCTGGAAAGCATCACGAGATGATGCGAATCCCATGCGCATCGCAAATTCAGGCACGAATCGGTTAGCGAACACTGTGCACCATTCAAATGTGAAGGGGGAGGAAAAAACATGCACACCCGGAATGATCTACCGGAAATGGTGCTGATTCCATCCGGAGAGTTCTTGATGGGCGCAGTGAACGACGATGATATGGGATACACCGGAGCCTTTCGTGAGGAGAAACCACAGCACACGGTTTACCTGGAAGCCTACTACATCGATACGCATCTGGTTACGGTAGGACAATATCACAAGTTCATGCAGGCAGCAGACTATCGCCCTGAGCGTTGGGAAGACCGCTGGCTGAATGCCCCGTTGCAGCCGGTGAGAAGTATTTCATTACCCGATGTACTGGCCTATTGTGATTGGGCTGGAAACAGGCTTCCCACAGAGGCCGAATGGGAGAAAGCCGCAAGAGGAGGCCTGATTGAAGCGCAGTATCCGTGGGGGGACGATGCATTCGATGGATCACAGGCACCTGACCTCGAGAAGGAAGAGAGTCCTCCCGACGTGGGTACGTATCCGCCGAATGGTTATGGTCTATACGACATGGTCGGATCCCTTTGGCAGTGGTGCAAGGATGACAGACGACTTTATTCGCGTGACCGCAGACACTGTCCCGTAGGCCCATTAGGAGGTGAGACCAGATCGTCACGTGGCGGCGACTGGTTTTCCCACCCCTTTCACAAAAGATGCTCCAGGCGTGGCAGCGTGACCCTGACGGGCGGCTCAGGTAATCTGGGATTCAGATGTGTTCGGGACGAATCCGATGCGTGAGAGGAATTTTCCAACAATCATATGCGTTTCTTCATTGGGTTGTAAGGATGCGGTTAACGAGATCTCTCCTGCTTTCTCTAGTTTGGGTCCAGGTGATGAAACTGTAGAAAGTGTGTGATATGACATTTGGGATGTATCGGCAGTAGGTCTGAATACGATTCTAGATCAAACGAGAAAGGTGTGTCGCATAGGCCGCAATTTGGGCTACCTTTGTGTATTGAATTACTGGGGAACCCACACCATATGGCAAAGCTCTGCAACCACGTAGCCTCTTATTTTTCCCAACTCGATGAACACGAAAGAAGACTGAATGGTGGATCAGGAACGCAAAGACGACAACAAGGACCTGCGAAATAAAATAGCAAGCTGGAGCCCGGAATTGAAAGCCGGCAGTGTGCCCGGTGAGTTGCCCCACGCAGGCGAGGGCATGGATCGCAAATTGAAGAAGAGAAGGTTTCCGCCCCGAAGGATTGCGGCGATCGGTTTCGTGACCATGTTTATTGGCGCCATTCTGTATCAGATCTTTTTTGGAGATCATACCGCAAAACTGAACGTGCAAAAGGAGCGCATCACCATTTCTATGGTGAAACAAGGACTCTTCCAGGAATTCATTCCGGCAAGGGGAACTGTCCTTCCGATACTCACCATATACCTTGATGCACTCGAGGGAGGAAGGGTTGAAGAAATTTTCCTCGAAGGTGGAACCATGGTGGAGCAAGGAGATCCTATACTCAAGCTTTCGAACTCAGAGCTGGAACTTCGGGTTATGACCCAGGAGGCCAGTCTCTTCGAGCAAATTAATAGTATGGAGAATACCAGGATTCTGCTCGAAACCCAGGCCATAAATCGTCAGCAAAATCTTATCAACATTGAGCACGAAATACAGAGGGCCAAAAGAGAATTCGATAAGAACGAGGAGCTCATGAAGCGCGAATTGATCTCCAGAAAACTCTTCGAAGAGTCTCGCGATGATCACAAATTTGCGCTAAAACGATACAAATTTATGATGCAGACTGTCAGACAAGATTCGCTTTATAGGCAGGGGCAGGTTGCCCAGTTGGAGGCATCTGTCAGGAAACTCCAGTTGAACCTGGAGGCGGTGAAACGGAATCTGGACAATCTGGTGCTGAAAGCCCCTGTGCGGGGTCAGTTAACTTCCCTGAATGCAGACATTGGTGAATTGAAAGGCAAGGGACAACGCCTTGGTCAGATCGATGTCCTGGATGGTTATAAACTCCGTGCCCAGATCGATGAATTCTACATCCAGCGTATCAGTGGGGGACAGGAAGCCAGCTACGAGTATTCAGACCAGGTTTACAAACTCAACATCAAAAAAGTCTATCCGGAAGTGCTCAACGGACAATTTGAAGTAGATCTCGAATTTTCTTCAGGCACACCACATGACATCAGGCGAGGGCAGACATTGCATATCCGGCTTGCACTGGGTGACCTCACCGAGGCTATGCTGCTGCCAAGGGGTGGATTCTATCAGGTCACAGGAGGCAACTGGGTCTTTCTGGTAGACCCCTCGGAATCCGAGGCAATTCGCAGGCCCGTTCGCATCGGCAGACAGAATCCAGAGTATTTCGAGGTCCTGGAAGGTCTTGAGAATGGTGAACGTGTCGTCACATCTTCTTATGACAACTACGAAGAAATTGAAAAACTGATCCTGAAATAGAACTAACCCAGAATCACCAAGCAAAGGAGTGCCGAATGATCAAGACCGCTGGTCTGAGCAAGGTCTACACCACAGAGGAAGTAGAGACCACTGCGCTCAGCAATGTCAATGTTGAGATCAATGCGGGAGAGTTTGTGGCAATCATGGGGCCTTCGGGTTGTGGCAAGTCCACGCTCCTGAATGTGATTGGTCTGCTGGATCAACCCACGTCCGGTGAATATTTCCTCAAGGACCAGGAGGTGTCGAAATACAACGAAAGGCAGCGGGCAAATTTAAGGAAAGAGAACATAGGATTTGTCTTCCAGAGCTTCAACCTAATAGACGAACTCACCGTATATGAGAACGTGGAACTGCCCCTCCTCTACCTGGGTGTCTCCTCTGCTGACCGTAAAGAACGTGTGGCAGAAGTGCTGGACTACATGGGCATAAAGCACCGGGAAAGGCATTTCCCCCAGCAGCTCTCCGGTGGGCAGCAGCAGCGTGTGGCAGTGGGCAGAGCTGTAGTAGCCAAACCGAACATTATCCTTGCGGATGAGCCCACTGGAAATCTCGACTCTGCACACGGAAATGAAGTGATGGAAATGCTCACGGAACTCAACCGCAATGGTACCACCATCATCATGGTCACCCACTCTGCACACGACGCGGGATTCAGTCACCGGATCATCCACCTCTTCGACGGCCACGTAGTCACGGAAAACATCAAGGAGCAGGGTCATCTCTAGGGTGGCTTCGTGAATCTTGCGATGCCATTGAGTCTTATCCATGGGATATGGACATGTTGGACCGGTTCAACATCGTCGCCAAGAAAGACCTCTTCCCACAACTGATAAGTGGACAAATCGGTACCGAGAACCCATAAATCCGGTGAGACACCTATGCTGAGAAGCTATCTGACAATCGCAATTCGAAATCTGCAAAAGTACAAGTTTTACTCGCTAATAAATGTCCTTGGACTCGCAGTAGGGCTCGCTTGTTGTATCCTGGTATTTCTCCACGTCCGTGACGAATTCAGATACGCGAGTTACCACTCCGAAGGGGGCAGCATCTATCGTGTCCTCCGGGAAACCCGTAGAAGTGGTAGCAAAGCAAACATCAACCACGGCACATCAGGCGGCATCAAGTCCGCAATGGAGAAGGACTTTGCGGAGGTCGAGTACGCGGTGCGTGTGATGTACGGAGGATGTTGGATTCGGTATGGTGAGAAAAATCTTCAAGGCTGGATGTCGCTCGCAGATCCTGAAGTGCTCGAGATGTTCGACATTCGGCTGTTGCGGGGAGACCGAGCAACTATCCTGGATGCACCGGGAAAGATCCTCATCTCCGCCCGCACAGCGGAAGCGTACTTCGATGATGAAGACCCGATGGGCAAGATCATCAGCGTCGACGACGACAAATTCGGTGGAGAGTATACCATTACGGGGGTTTTCGCAGATCCTCCCCGCCACAGCCATGTCCGATTCGAGTTCCTTTTCTCTCATCCACTCCCGCAATGTCCAAAATACGTCAGCGGTCGCTCGTGGCAGGGATGGGCGCCGAACACCGCCTGGCGTCCCGTTCGGAACTACGTCAAGCTGAAGGACGGTGTCGACAAAGAGGCGCTGGAGACGAAGCTTCACGACTTCATCGTCAGATATATGGGTGAGGATGTTGCGGCTAAAAATGCCTACTTCATGCAGCAGTTGGACCGAGACTACCTGTATGGACTGGCCGACTACCAGGGTGGCGGCGGACCCATAGTTCAGATCTATCTCTTAACCCTGATCGCGGTCCTTATCCTGGTCATTGCCTGCGTGAACTTCGTGAACCTCGCAACGGCCAGGGCTTCAGTTCGTGCCAAGGAAATCGGAGTTCGAAAGGTCACAGGGGCCGAAAGAGGTCAGTTGATGCGACAGTTCCTGGGTGAATCCGTGATTCTGACGGCGGTCTCCCTCCCGATTGCACTGGGGCTATCCTGGATTTCCCTACCTACAGTAAACGAGTTCGTCCACAAGGATTTGAGTTTCGGTGCGGAACCCATTCTGATCCTGCTGCTGCCCGCGGCCGCTCTGATTGTAGGCCTCCTGGCAGGATGGTATCCGGCGGTATTCCTGTCCTCGGTTCAACCCGTCTCCGTGCTGAAGGGCTCCTTCACGCCCGGTTCGCGTGAGGCCTGGATGCGAAAGTCCCTTGTCATCTTCCAGTTTGCCGCATCTACGGCTCTGATCATCAGCACAACGGTCATCTACCAACAAACGGAATTCATGCAGGGCCGAGACCTGGGTTGGAACAAGGACTACCTGATCAACACGCCGCTCTTCTTTGCCGATCTTTCACTGACGAAACACCGTGAGCGAGTTAAGGACGCATTCTTGAGACACCCGAATGTCCTGAAAATCACCGCAGTCTGGCCACCACCTGGTCGTGGCGGCGAACGTCACGTCGTCTACCCTGAAGGAGAAGTCGAGGGTGACTGGGAAATGCAAATCATCGGAATCGATGAGGATTTTCTGGACACCTATGAGGTCGAACTTGTGGCCGGAAGAAATATCGACCTCAGCACGGGAACCGACTCTACTCAGGCCTACATACTTAATGAAGCCGCTGTGAAAGCACTCGGATGGAAGGAACCATTGGGAAAGTCATTTGCCTGGCGGCAGAACAAGGGAACCGTTATTGGCGTGGTCAAGGATTTCCACACAAAATCCCTGCATTCACCCATCGAACCGGTCGTGCTGTTTCACTGGATCCACCCGACCCTCTCTATCCGAATTCGTCCTGTGGAGATCCAGGAAACACTCGCGTTCCTGGAAAAAACCTGGAAGCAATTCATACCAGAGAGACCATTCAACTATCAGTTTCAGGACGAAAACATGGCCGGTAGATACTGGCAAGAAACCAGACAGAGCACGATATACGGTACCCTGTCTCTTCTGGCGATATTCGTAGCGTGTCTTGGATTGTTTGGACTCGCCGCGTTCACCACAGAGCGTCGAAGGAAGGAAATCAGCATACGCAAGTCGCTTGGTGCGTCTCAATCCACACTGTTCCTCTTGCTCTCAAAGGACCTCGCACAATCCGTTGCCTTATCGATGGCCATCGCCTGGCCGGTGACCTACTATCTTATGGCAAGCTGGCTCGAGAAATTCGCTTTTCGGATCGACCTCGGTCCCGGTGTATTTCTGTTCGGTGGCGCCGTAGGTCTGGCTATTGCCCTCGTCACGGTATCCTGGCAAACCATCAGAGCAGCAACTCGAAATCCTGTGGAAGTCTTGAGGCACGAGTGAGTGGGTTGGAAAGAGGGGGAACGCCGTTCTGTACAAAACTGTTGTGGGGTTGCCTCAATCCTGGCTTTTCCAAACCGTCCAGTGATGAGTGAGCAGGAATGCTAAGGGGTCGTGGCAGAGTAGGAGAGACCAATTCGGAATTGCTGAGGAACCTGCAGGGAGATCACTTCGGAAGTGTTACCTAGGGTGACCCATCGGATTTCTCAAGGAATTCTTGGAGCAGAGTTCTGCTGTTACGTGAGTGAATAATACTAAATTGATGCCCTGTAACCCGGGCGACCCATCGCGGAATGCGTTCACCTCAACACCCCTATTACTTCAGGAGAGCATATAGATGAATAAGGAATTTAGCGTTCGAGCAGTCCAATGCGATCACCAAGCATCCGACGAGGAGGTTTACGAGAACCTTGTTCGGGCTACAGCCCCTCTGGAGCGCTCCTGGGAGAAGTTGGAGAAGGCCGGCCGCATCGCCCTCAAGTTCAACATGGGCCACACGAAGGTGAAGCATTTTGAGGGTCGCCGTCGAGAGCTTGTGGACGAT
>CAVOEZ010000218.1:0-6849 GCA_963694355.1 Latescibacteria bacterium UBA2968
CGTCAAATCGGGCTGGATGCCGTATTTCTCCTGCAGTCCTCCAGGCCCTGCACGGAATCCAACGATCTCGTCGAATATGAGCAGAATGTCATTTGATCGTGTTAAGGCGCGAACAAACTGCACAAATGACGCTCTCTGGGAAAGAATGCCTGCCCTCGGATCGAAAATTACACAGGCCAACTCCTTGCGATGTTCGGAAATTAGTCGCTCGACCGCATCTTCGTTGTCGTACGGAAGGACCAACACCTCTTCGGCGGTAGCCGGTGAAACCCCTCCCGCGGTCGAAACCGAATTCGGCGCATCCGCTGGTCCGGCTTGATCCAGAGATGGCGCCACACTGACCTCAACCAGATCGTGGCTTCCGTGATACCCGCCTTCGAACTTGGCGATCTTTGTTCGCTTCGAGAATCCCCTGGCAAGTCGGATAGCGTGCAGTGTGGCCTCGGTTCCGGAATTGCAGAACCGAATGCGTTCAAGCGAAGGTACCCGACGGCACATCTCCTCGGCCAGAACTGTCTCCGCGCCTGTGGGTGCACTCAGCACCACACCTTTTGAGATCTGTTCTTCGATCGCCTCACGGACTGCGGGATGGTTGTGCCCCAGAATCTGCGCCGTGTGGTGGTTGTTGAAATCAACAAACCTTCTGCCATCTACATCGTAGAGATAGCATCCATCGCCGCGAGCCATGGTCAAAGGATAGGGATCGTGATAATACGCTCCCTTCACCCCACCGGGCATCACCTGGCGCGCACGTTCGAATGCAGCCGCGGAGACAGGACTCCCTGCACGATATTGATCAATTAGATCAGACAAGAATGACCTCAGAGTGAGATACGTTCAAAAAATATATGCTCATATTGAGATTCAGCGCCGCCCTCATACAGACAGCCCGCGTCACCTCCCTGAAGCGCTGCAAGACTGGAATACGCAGCAGGGCCTTCATGCAGAACGCTCTTCTCGGTCCAGGATGCCCCGGCGTCATTGCTGATTCTCAACGTCATATTCGCCCGCTTCCCATAATCGGGGCCGGGCGAGTCCTCAGCCACAGGATTGGTGAACAACAATCGGTCTTCGGAATCCGAAGGCATCCTGATCAGACTGGCCTGACATTTCGGACACGGCAAGTTTTCATCGTGTGATAGTGCCGACCAGGAGAGCCCCCCGTCTTTACTTCGCGTGGTTCCCCTGCGTCCATTGCTGTCTGTCTGCATTCGCATATTCAACAGCAGCGAACCGTCCAGCAGTTCGACCGCCTGGCATTCGTTTGCGCCGGGTTTGATCACCTCGCCGATCTGCCAGGTTGTTCCACCATCATCGCTGTAGATCACGTGTGATCCGCAGTCATATCCCTCGTGTTCACGATGATCGCATGGGATCACGAGTCGCCCGGCGTGATCACCCCGCTCGAGCTGAATCCCCACGCCTGGTCCCGTGGCATACCACTTCCATGTCGGTCGCTTCACATCTTTGGTGATGTCCGTCGGAGCAGACCAGGACTGACCGTCGTCTTCGCTCTTCATCATCAAAACAAGGTTATTCTCGCGGCAAAATGGCATCCATATGGTTCCATTGCGTTGATCGACCACAGGGCAGGGGTTCCCGATCGTGACCTCACCCGCTTCACCATAGATCACACGCTGATCGGACCAGTTCTCTCCTCCGTCTTCAGACCGTTTGACCAGCAGATCGATATCTCCGTGATCCCCTTGACCCGCCCTGCGCCCCTCGCAGAACGCCAGCAAGGTTCCTTTACGGGTCACGAGCAATGAAGGAATTCGGTAGGTGTGATACCCGTCCTCGCCACTTGTAAACACTGCCGTCTTCATAGCCACGCCTCTTCTCCAGAATCTCTTTTCCGATTAATGCTGATCTCGTCTCGGCATAATATCTGTGGCGCGCAATTCGCGAATCAACTCTATAAGACCCTCTATACCTGCCTCGAGGAATTTCTCGCCCTTCTCCTTTGTCGCCTTTGTGGCATCTCCCATAATGCCCGTGGCAGTCTTGGTGCTCCAGTAAGGAATTAAACTCGCACTCGCACCGTCCGGATGCCCACCGGCCAGTAGATCGGACTGGAAGCTGTTCGATAGCGGGGATCGCTCGTCCACAGCCTTGTCCATTTCCACGAGATCCGGTCGCAAGGCAAGATACAGCGAAGTCTCGAACTCACCCCCGTGTGAAGTCCCACCGTGGGTTGACTCCCTGAGTGTCTTGCCCAGAGCCTTTACCGTCCGGAGTCCCCAGTGATTTACGGAGCCGCACAGGATCTTTCCCTCATACTCGATGATCGTCAGCCTCGCAGCCATATCGAGCGGGGAGGTGTTGCTTCCGTGCCCATTCACGATCAGAATTCGCTTGAACCCGTGATGCACAAGACTGCAGCACACATTCTTCACATACTTGATGAACACGTCCCAGTCGATCGTCAATGTCCCGTGAAAGTCCATATGATGTGGACTGTATCCGTGTGTGACAGCCGGGGCCATCACCGCCTCCGATGGGATTCGGGCAACTGCCCGGTCACAAATCTCCGTGCACAGCAGAACATCAACATCAACCGGCAGATGGGGGCCGTGATCTTCATATGTCGCCACGGGCAACACGGCCACACGATCCTGGTCGGAGGCTTCCTTGACTTCATTCCATATCATTTCAGCAAATCTGTGTTTCATGGTCTGCTCCTCCTGGCTACTTTTCCAGTTCACCAAATAACAGCTATCAAGTATTCAATCGTCCGTATTTTTCTGGCCGGAAACGGAACCGATCAGTTCTTTGATTTCTACAAAACTCGCCGCCGATTCGAAGGCCGAAAACGTGCCGCCATCACGAATTTCCCTCGCCGCGCTGAGCATCGCTCCCAGGGCTGTTCTGGCCAGTGCGGACCCGACACTTACACGACGAACGCCGCAGCGCTCAAGGTCCCCCAACGTGACCCCCTTCAACCCTATTCCAGCGACGACATTAACGGGTTTACTAACCGCTGTACAAACTTTTTGGATCGAATCAAGATCAGGAAGACCGGGAGCGTAAAGCACATCTGCCCCCACTGCTTCATAGCCGACCAGGCGTTCGAGAGTGTCATCTAAATCAGGGCGACCGCACAGGTAATTTTCCGATCGAGCCGTAAGCATGAAGGGATGACCAAGGCTCGCCGCGGCTTCCACCCCGGCCGCGACCCGTTCTATGGCGAGAATTTTATCATACAGA
Source organism: Latescibacteria bacterium UBA2968 (assembly GCA_963694355.1). Lineage (GTDB taxonomy): Bacteria > Latescibacterota > UBA2968 > UBA2968. The sequence continues at coordinate 3,208 of CAVOEZ010000218.1, forward strand.
GGGCAGTCTGGATGACCGGTGGTATCTTCAATCGTGCAACCCACCAAACCGACTTCACCTGCGCCTCGAACGGTCTCGGCTACCGCCTCGGGTGAATCACCAAATCCGTTTTCCAAATCGGCACTCACCGGCAGTGGGGTGGCCTCTACGATCTCTCGGGCATGCGAAAGGGCCTCCTGTCGCCCCATATCACCCACCTGGTCAAGCCGTCCACGAGAGAAGGCGTAACCCGCACTGGTAGTAGCGAGCGCCTCGAAGCCGAGCGCTGCAAGCATCTTGGCAGTACCAATGTCCCAGGGGTTGGGAAGCACAAAAATGCGATCGCGTTCGTGTAACTTTTGGAAGGCTTCCGCTTTTTCTAGCGTCATCAAATCTGCCTTGTCCCCTCTTTCGCTTGGCAAGTGTCAGATACTATATGTGGGGAGAAATCCGGCCTACTCTAGTTGTCGGGCCTCGCAAATTTCAGCTAACTGACGGGTTTACAAATTCTGAACACCATCACCGGAGGGATCTCGCTGAAGTTTCCTCCCCGTGAAATAGGATGGGAACCCGATGGTTCGTCTGGCGGAAAGGATCTCTCTTCCAGACCGTCCAGCACGAATCCGGCCTTGAAACAGGCGCTCAGAATAGACTGGATTGGACGATGGAAGTAAAGGTGTGGTTTTGGCTGTCCGTTGATGGCCAGTCCCGGTTCGATGGTTTCACTCATATATCCAAACACTTTGACGGAGTAGACCGTGATACACTGGTCGCCCAGATACTGCAGTTCACCGCCCTGTGACATATGGGGATTGTTGAAACATGGATGCATCATCGAGAACACAAAGTGTCCGCCCGGTTTCAGCAGATCGGTCAGCGCGTTCAGAAGGGGCTGGATTTCCGCCATATCGAACAGTGCCATGTTGCACAGTGCGGAATCGAATTTGCCTCGTCCCAGGTCGAGCAGGTCGGACGTCTTCGTCGCATCGACCACGTGATACGAAATCCGGTCCCCATAATCGATGGACCGCTCTTTGGCGATACCGATCATCTCCTCAGCAAAATCCAGAGCCACAACGTGTGCCCCCAGGTCCGCAACCTTGCGCGAAGTCAGCCCGTTCCCGCAAGCCACATCCAGAACCGTTTGGCCCTCCTTCACTTCGAGCAGACGCTCCGTTGCCGGCCACAGCAATACCTTTACGAACCGGTTTCCTTCCCCCATTTTTTCGTTCCAGAAGGAGGCGTTTGCGTTCCAGGCGGATTTCGTCTCTTCATTTGCCCTGGCCAGAGCGGTTGAGTCCAATTATCTCTCTCCTTGAGAGGTATTCTCGGTTATTGGAACCGGAAGCTGAAAAGATCCGCCTCTGTGAGCTCGAATCGCATGCGAATGGGTCTGCCGGACAAAGCGCTAACGTCCGATAGTCCGTTCCATTGTACGTTCCTGGAAATCTCATCCCCGAATAGTTCTGAATCCGTGCTCGAGAATCCCTCGATCGCCTGCCCCTTTTCATCCGCCAGGCCAACCCGGATCGCACCCGCGCCACTCGTAGAATAATTGACCTCCAGCGTCTCACCACAGAACGTGATAGGATGTGTGGTTAATGCACCACCCCGGTTGGACGCATAGACAGAAACGAAACCATCTTCCCGCATACTGAGTCGTCGAATATGGTTCGAGTCGGTTCTGTAATTCTGGATCGAATACATGGACATCTCGCCTTCACTTGTCGGGACAACCTGGGGGGCGATAAAGATCGAACGTTCGTGCCAGTTCTTCCTGTCCAGTCCGGGTCTCAGAAAGGCGTCGGCGGCAGGTTGACGGTATCGCAGACCATCACGGCTGGCCAGGAGCAGCACATCGGACTGCCCCTTGTAGGGCCAATCTTGCAGAAATGTGCGGTCGGGAATCAATCGCTTGGGAAACATCAGATAGTAGGGTGCCCGGTAATACGGGTGGCCGGAATTCGTATAGAGGTGATACGGCCATCCCTTCAGATTGTCGATTTCGATATATTCGAAGGGTGTCCAGTGAATGAAGTCTTCCGAAGTCGTCATTCGAATCGCCCGAATCCGCTGCCGTCCGTCGGATGGATTCCATCCCCGGATGTAGAGCATATACCGTTCCGTCAATTCGTCCCAGAACGCGCTCAGGGGACTGTCGAACTGGGGATCCTCGTCCGGGGCCACAATGAGGGCCTCATCTTCCACCTTGCGCCAGTTCACACCATCACCGGAGACCATCCCGAAGATTCTCGAGGGCTTCCCCTTCGTCCATCGTCCCACCGCCTTGTATCGCTCTTGCTCAGGCACACCCTTTCGACCGTCTATGAAGAACGCGACATTCTTCATGTCATCAGAGTCGATACAGATGTTATTCTCTCGGGATCCTTCGAATGTCTTCAGACCAAGATTTGGCCGATCCCAAAGGATTCCATCGGTACTCTCCGCATATGCCGTGAAAAAGTGCGGCGGATTTCCATTTTCATCGCCCGAGCTTTCCGATCGATACCACATTCGGTATCGGTCTTCATCCTTTAGCACCACCGGACACCAGCTCACATCTCCTTCCCACGGCCGGTCGAAATGGAAGGCCACTTCGCGAGCGATCGGCGTATGCATCCGGATCTCGACCCCGTCCATCCGGTCGATCAGCAAATCGTCCAAAAACAGTTGCCGGTCAGAACCAATTGCGATCACTTCCGCAGCTTGTCCCATAGTAATCAATCCGCTACGTGGCCATTTCATCCAGTTTGGCAATCAACTCCGCCGCACGCCTCTGCTTCGCCGGATCGGCATCTCTCGCCAGTATACGCTGCAGTGTCGAACGCGCAGTCTTATCACCCGCCTCGGCCATTTCAAAGGCCAGCCGATCCCGCTTCTCGTGATACTGTGTATCATACTCCACCACTTCGAGAGCCCACTGCTTCCAGTAATACTGCCGGCTACCTTCCGGCCAGTTTTCGTAGATCTCCTCCCAGGTGTGGGGTTGGCTGTGAGGGTTCAAACTTCCCGGTGCCACCGGATCGCTCACCTTCTGATACCGCGCATCCATGGACATCCGCAACCTGGACGATTTGTTCGGAAGACCCTTGTGCACCGCCATACTGTGAAAAACCAGCACATCACCTTGTTCGAATGGACTGTTAACCCAGGTGCCATCCAGCGGATCGAGGACCTCCAGACCGCCGGCACCCAGCGCTGGTTTAAAATCGTACACGCCGCTCCGGTGTGATCCCGAGGCAATCTGCAATCCACCCAGTTCGTTCGGCACATCCGTCAGGGGAAACCATGCCGTGTAGGTGTCCGGCGTGCCCTGAATGGGAATGAAATCCTGATGAGGTGGCGTGGTAAATGCATCACGTTGCGGGAAAATGGTCCTCCCGATCAGTCGAGGGTGTGGCAAGACATCCTCTCCTAGCATCCTCTCGAACATCCTCACCAGATTCGGATGATGCTGAATCTCGTGGAACTCCCGCAGCTGGTACATGTGATGATAGATCTGCATGTACTCCGGTTCGGGTTCCACACAAAACCCCTTCAAATCCGCCAGGCCGTCCTCGAGCGCAGTGTCGTGTTTCACCCAGCCGGCATCGGAGACGATCCTGAGGAACCGCATCCTCAGATCTTCCAGAACGTCCTCTGGCATCAGGTTCCTGAGAAACA
>CAVOEZ010000219.1:0-6840 GCA_963694355.1 Latescibacteria bacterium UBA2968
TCCATTTGACACTCCTTTGAGCCTGGGCAGGTGTTTTTGTAACCGCAGATTGGAGAGAATATATCTTTGCTCGATGTGTTCGACCACGTGTTTTTCGACTCGTATTCAAAAGGAATGATTTGATCGTGGTTGGCCACTGGCTATATTCGAACGCTCCGAAGGACAAATTGGGAAATGAAATCTTTATGTGCGAGAAAGGACAGTATGCCCGATTTCGAAGAGATCCTCTGGCTTGACGGGACAGCGCAGGCCTCCCTCATCCTAAGTGGTGAGATTTTGACTCAAGAATTGATCGAGGCAGCGATTCGTCGAATTGAAGAGCGGAATCCTGCGTTGAATGCCATAGTTACGCCCATGTTTGAAGAGGCGAGGCGAACCGCCAACAGCGCTCTCGAGGGACCGTTTGCAGGAGTGCCCTATTTGTTGAAGGATCTCGGCGGGGTATACAACGGTGTGAAATTGACCTCTGGATCACGCCTGCTCAAAGATTTCGTTTCTGATCACGACAGCGAACTCGTGGTCCGGCTAAAAAGGGCGGGTTTGGTGATCCTTGGCAAGACGAATACCCCGGAGTTCGGTTTGATGCCTACGACGGAGCCCTTGCTCTTCGGTCCGTGTCACAATCCATGGAGGGACGATGTCACCTGCGGCGGATCCAGTGGGGGGTCTGCAGCGGCCGTTGCCGCCGGAATGACGCCGATGGCACACGCAAACGACGGAGGTGGGTCCATTCGGATTCCGGCATCCTGTTGCGGGCTTTTCGGATTGAAGCCGACCAGAGGTCGCATTACACACGCACCTGACAGAGGGGCTTCTCCGGGAGGATTCGCCGGGTCCCACGCGGTAACACGATCGGTGCGTGACAGCGCTGCACTGCTGGATGCGACAGCTGGACCCGCACCAGGGGACCCCTATTTTCCACCTTCGCCCGAGAGACCTTACCGTGAGGAGGTCGGGGCAGATCCGGGGAAGCTCAGAATCGGGTTCAGCCGAACGGTGGCCGGTGAGGATGCGCTTCACGGAGACTGCATTGCAGCCGTGGAGGATGCGGCGAGTCTATGCGCTGATCTAGGGCATGAGGTGGAGGAGGCCGAGCCGGCGTTCGACAGGAACGGTCTGATGGACGCCTTCACCGTGGTATTTATCGCCGGGCTTTCATCGGGATTGGATGCGCTTGCGGAATCGGATGGATTAGATTTCGTGTTGGAGAGGATTGAACCTTTGACACACGCACTCTATGATCGGGCAGTTACCTTCACGGTATCAGAATATTTGACGGCTGAGCAGACGATCCATAAACAGTCGAGGGAGATCGCAGCCTTCTACGAGGATTACGATATCTGGCTTACGCCAACGCTGGGGGAGCCACCGGTTCCGCTGGGTACTTTCGAGTTCACTCCGGGGAGTGACCCGATGGAGACCATACACAGGGCATTGAAATTCGTACCGTTCACTCCAATTTGTAATGCGACCGGACAGCCAGCGATGTCCGTACCCTTGTTCTGGAATGATGAGGGATTGCCCATTGGCGCACACTTCGTGGCCGAATACGGGAATGAGTCTCTGCTTTTTCGATTGGCGCGGCAGTTGGAGCAGAGCAGACCCTGGGACCAGCGACGACCGCCTGAATAAGGCTGTATATGGTCGAGAGTACATATAGAAAAAGGGCCCATCCTGTGCAGGATGGGCCCTTTTATTTGCGAATACTGTGATTAGCCTGCGAACTCTTTCGCAACTGCAACGCACTTGGCAGCAAATGCGTCATACGCCGCCTGGAATTCTCCGCTTGTCTTCTGAACAGATCCGAAATTTGGCCAGTCACCCGGCTCCAGTCCCTGGGTTTTCCAGCCGTCGACGTCAATGCCGACTTCCTCCAGGAAGCTTTTCAGGGATGGAGTGAGGTCGTACCCACTACAGTAGTCGGGAAGCGCCCGAAGCCGCTGTGCAACGCCCGGATCATAGCTGTCGAGGACGGCCTCTTTGAATTCCTCCAGATCGAACCCTTCCTGCTCCGAGGCGATCTGCACCGCACGGGCGTGGTTCGGGAACTCGGTATTGCACATGTTTTTCTCGGCGAGCGTGTGGAAGGTGTCTTCCGGGATGCGTTTGGATGCCGGAAGTACATCCATCGACTCGAGGATCCACCGGGCCTGTTCTTCGGTGACGCCGTGTGTCTTCTGCAGGTAGCTGACCCATTTTGGTTTGTTTTCGGGGCTGTAAAACACACCGTAGACACGACGCGCCACCAGTGTGCCGGCCTTTTTGAGATCCGCTTCCAGGAGCTCGATGGTTTCGGCAGATTGTCCGGCTTTCTCCGCCGCTTCAAGTAAAATTGGATGTTCCAGCGATTTCAGGAATTTGTATGCACATACGGCCTCCGCTTTGGCTGCGAGGCCCTGCGCGCTGTCCACTACGCTCTGATCAATGCCCAAGTCCGCTGCCAGTTGATTCAGGAGTGTCTGAGCTGTGTCTTCACCGGCTGCAGTCGCAGCGGCTTTGAAGATGTTTTCGGCCTCGACTTCCCGGAGGTGGCTGACAAAGCGTCCTCCCATGTTCGTTTCATAGGTTCGGACTACTTGTTTGCCTGCCTTGACGGCTGCGGCCTTTCCCTCAGAAGCATCGAGGATGAGCTGCACTTCCTGGGCAACGGTGTAGACGACCGTGTTGTTGGTGCCGATTGCATCTGTATTGAGGTCGCGCGTGATTTTGCGCGCCGCTTCATGACTGGCTGCGACCTTGAATACCAGATTGGGACGGACCTTGCCTGAATCTCCACCCAGACCGAGCAGACGATCGTAGTCCTTGAGGAAGTCGTTGGCAAGTTTGTAGGCGTTTTTCGCATCTTCGATACTGGGATCCGCCTGATCGGCGATGTTCGGATTGAGCTGGAAACTGACCATATAGTCTTCAAGATTGGTGTGTACAGCCAGGGGACGGAAGATGGACAGGTTGGGCCAGAGCGCGATCAGGGTTGCCGCCATGGCGATCTCATCGGCGTGTCCCTCAGGATCCTGTTTCCAATCTTCGTGTTTGGCGATTTCACCCCGGAGCTCTTCGGTCAGTGCTTCGTCTTCATCGAAGGCCTTGGCAGCCAGAACCGGGTTTGTGGATACCTGGCAGAATCCGTAGTGTCGAAGGTATTCCAACCCCCGGGCGTAGTCATTCCCAAATTTTCCGTAGCTCTTCCCGATGATCTCCCAGTAAACCCCGCTTCGCATTTCTTTCTTCAGTCCGGTCAGGAATGTTCGACCCGGATTGTCATCCAGACCTGGTTCGATCCTCTCGGCGAGAAGACCGGCCAGGCTGTCGCCTAGGTTAACCGATTTCATCTCAGCCAGGAACGCACCAACCACCTGACCCATTGCTGATCCTGCCGCCGGGTTCAGGTTGTCGATGGCCTTGAGAACAGCATCGAAAGCTTTGTCCACTTCAGCCGCATCATAGCCTACAATTTCAGCGTCCCGTCCGGCAAAGTTCATTCCCAATCGGATGAGCGCCTGACATACCACTTTTCCGTCGGCCCCTGATTCGGTTATTGCCGCAAGTAACGCTTCCACTCGTGCGCCTAGAGACCCCTTTGACGGATTGATCAGAATCTGATCCGCAACCGCCAGGGTCTGTCCACTTTCAAGGGCTTCCACAACTTCACTAACTGACATCAGGGGCCTCCTTCGGGTCTTCGATTTTTTCACAACAGGATGGGCACGGTTCTGATTCAATTGTAATTACGTTTTTCAGCCGGTCTGATGGATTTCCAGACCCTTATTCTCGGGAGCAAGGCTCCAATATATTCAAATCAGGAGGGGGCAACAAGGGATAAAAATTAAGGCGCCCAACTCGATTTCCGTAGAAGAAACTGAGCATTGGGCGCCTTTGAATTCATACCAGCTTTGACTTAGCCGATACCCAGAACATCTTTCATATCATACATACCGGGTTCCGCCTGAACAACGTATCGAATGGCTCTCAACACACCTGTCGCATAGGAGTCGCGGCTCTGCGCACGGTGCACGAACTGGATCATTTCGCCGGTTCCGCCAAACATGACGGTATGTTCACCTGCGAGATCTCCCGCCCGCACGGCGTGTATACCGATTTCCTCTTTGGTTCGGGCGCCAACATCCCCGTGCCTTCCGTAGAGACCCACTTCTTCAAGATTTCGGTTCAACCCGCGAGCGGCGGCATCAGCCAAAACCAACGCGGTTCCGCTGGGTGCGTCCGCCTTGAAATGGTGGTGTGCCTCGACTATCTCCACATCGTATTGATCGCCCATAATTCGAGCGGCTTCCTCGACGAGCTTGATCAGGGCTGTTACTCCGATGCTGAAACTTGGGGCGAACACGCAGGGGACCGGTGCAAGCGTTTGGGTGAATTCCCGGAGTTGCTCGCCGGTGAACCCAGTTGTACCGACAACCATTGGTCTACCGGATTCCGCAGCGATTCTGGCCGCATCCAGTGTGCCTTCAGGTGGTGCTGTGAACGCCACGATAACGTCTGCACTACCGACAACGGATTGCAGGTCATCGACAACGTGCCTTCCGGTGGGCCCCGTTCCGAGGAATTCTCCGATATCTCGTCCAACTGCCGGATTTCCCGTAGACTCGACACCGCCTATGATTTCCAGGTCATCCGATTCGGCGGCGAGATGCGCGATCCTTCCACACATCCTGCCCGCGATGCCGCATATTACAATTTTTGTCATTTGTACTCTCCAGATCCTGTTCAACATGCAGGATTTAAGTCAGGCCTTGAGGGCAGCCTCTAGATTGTCGAGTTCTGCGGTAACGAATGAGCATATGCTCTGCCATCCGCCCTTCTTTGCGAACCCTGGTGGAACCGATGCGGAGCGCGAAGCACTTCTTGCCCAGGAGTGCATTTCCGCCGTAACCAGATCCATAGGACCAGATGGAGGGGTCTTCTGGATAGTGGACGATATATTTGTTCACTTCGTCGCAGGGCCAGCAGGTCGTATTCTTCCTGGGATCCGTCACACCAGTGAGTGTCGGCAGGTGCACAAAGTTAGGCGGATTCCTTTACCCAACTCAGTAATTTCTGATGGCTGGTGTTTGCACCAATCACTCGGGACACCTGAACCTTATTAGTCCGTGTAGGCAAGGTCCTGGAGTATCGACTGATCTGCCAAACGGTCGCCAAGGTTGACGCCAAAGTATTCGGCTATGGGAGCAAATAGTTCGGGATTGTTGGACTGGACTGTCTTTGCGATCTCAAGAACGGCGTGGAGGCCTGCTCGATTCATTTTGCCAAGCGGACGTCGGCACGGCCCTGCCGGCATTCCAAGAATGTTCATCAGGGTCTTGATCGGCAGAGGGTTTCGGGCTTTGACTTGTGCGTTTCCAAATGGTGTTTCCTGTTCGGTAATGATCGTTACCATGCCGAAGAGGGGTTGAAGTGCTTCAGCCAATTCATCCGCCGTTTTCCGGTCCCCTTTGTTCAGCGCTTCCGTAAACTTCTGTATCGGACCCGGCACTACGTTGGACATTACCGAGATCACGCCAGTGGCCTTGATTCTGGCATCCGTCATCATCTTGTAGGTGACGTCGTCATCTCCGGAAAGGATATTGAACGCATCTCCGCACACTTCGCGCGTTCGCGCCATGTTCTCCAGATCACCGGTGGCCTCCTTGACGGTGTTCACGTTTGTGAAATCCCGATTGAGGATGGCCAGGTCTTCCGGCAGTAATTTGGTTCCCGAGCGCCCAGGGATGACATAAGGAATCATTTCAAGTTCGGGAAAGGCCTCTGCAACAGGCGCTACATATTCTCTTCTGATTTCCAGGGAGCTTGGCCCGTTGTAGTACGGATCAACAAGGAGTGCAGTATCGGCACCCGCGTGAGCGGCGTGCTCTGTGGCCCGCAGGGTCTCTTCGGTAGAATTGCTGCCGGTGCCCGCGATTGCTCTTCCTTTTCCTTTGACCAGGCGGCACACACGTTCGGTTACGCTGTTGTGTTCTTTCCAGTTCAGCGTCGGGCTTTCTCCGGTGGTGCCAACGGCCAAAACGCCGCTAACCCCCTGAGCCACCTGGAAAGAGACAAGCTTTTCCAGACCTTCATCATCGACATTCTTTTCCTGGGTTAAAGGCGTTATCAGCGCGGTGTAACATCCACTGAACATCTGGTCCTCCTCACCTGTGATTGAATGATCCATTGCCGGGAGTTTCGGACCTTGAGGTATCCACATAAAAAAAACAGCCGGCTTCCGGAGGCAGAGGCAGCGCCGGCCGCAGTAGGCTGCAGCGAGAAACTTCCGCAAGAGTGCGCTCCACAGGATCTGTCTGCCCTGTGACAGTCCAACAGATCTTATCCGGTTGGACCAACTCCGGTCTGCGACGGAACAGACGCGGAACTTCGGCAGGCCTTCCCGTTCACCGTGGAAATGGGTCCGTCTCCTTCCACCGGTTACTATTGAAGGACTGCGCCTCTACCCTTGCCTTTCAGGGCTAAAAACTTACCCAATGCATGCTATGGTGTCAAGCAAAAATGCCCCGTTGGGGCTAGAGTTCTTCAAGCTCGCCAAGCAGATCCTTTTCAATTTCAATGCCATCCCGGAGTTGTGCTTCCCTCAGTCGAAAGGACCGTTCACCCGGAATCAGAATTTCTGCAACACCCTCGGCTTTTCGTGTCGATTTGATCCGTTCGATCAGTTCCTCGACACCCGTTTGGAAAAAACGAGGGTCGAGAAAAATGGAGGGAGAGATTGCAATCATGAGCATCCCGTAATTCGACCCGCGTTCCGGAATCACTGAGGCCCGAACGAGGGCTCCGGACAAGATCTGGATCATTAGGGAGCGCGCGTATCCCTTGTGCCCCCCAAAGGGCAGG
>CAVOEZ010000220.1:0-6813 GCA_963694355.1 Latescibacteria bacterium UBA2968
ATATCTCCGGATGCAGGAAAACAGATGGCGTAGCCCCTTTAGATATGCGAACATCCAGAGGAAGTTCTATCGTTGCAGGCGCAAGACACTGCTGATCGTTACACGCCTGGTAGCTTAGACGAAGTCGCAACACGCCCGAATCAATCGTACGAGCCGATTCATCCACATTAACGGTGGCCCGAATCGTTGTTTCGCCATCGTAAACGATTAACGGAGCATCCGCAAATTCGAAACGCAAAACCTTTCCGGATGGATAGTCCACCGAGCGAACGTCCACGGGCAGCTCGGAGTTTACCTCAAATGTCGTGGGCACCAGGAAGTCCAGCGAGGCTGGATTTGCGTTGATGTGCCAGCCCTTCGCAATAGTCAAGCTGACGGCCGCCTGGAAGGTCTCGCCCGGCACCAGGCGATCGACTGACAAAAAAGCCTCGGCCTGAATCAGGTCTTTGCCCTGGGGAATAGGCAGGTTCGAGAACTTTACCTTGCTGCCGTCGAGTCCCAATGAGAGCACAGGAATCTTCTCCTGTTTAAGATACCGGTGGATCGCCAGCGCCATAGACTTGAACGCCCCCGGATTGTCCTTCATCGAGCCCGCAAACGCTTGCATAGTGCGACGGGATATTTCGAGATCACCTTCCCGACCGGTCTCTTTGGCCAGCATGAGCAATCCGTGGGCAGCGACGGAGTTGCCTGACGGGACGGCCGAATCGTGTGGTTTTTTGGAACGGGCGATGAGCTCCTCTTTGCCCGTGGTAAAATAGAATCCCTCGCCTTCTTCGTCCCAGAACAGGCCGACCATCCGGCTAGCCAATACCGTTGCCTGATCCAGATAACGGGCCTCTCCGGTAGCCCGATAGAGCCCGAGCAAGCCCCGCATCAGAAAAGCGTAGTCTTCCTGGTAACCATCGTATTTTGCTTCTCCCGCATTGTAAGTCCGCCGCAGATTGCCTTCGCTGTCTCCCAGGTGTGACCACACGAACTCCGCCGCCTTCCGGGAGGCGAGTAGATAAGTTTCCTCTTTCAGGACTTCGTATCCGTAGGCATATGCGTCGATCATCAGTCCGTTCCACGCCGTCAGGACCTTTGTGTCCAGCAGCGGCCGCTTTCGGTTTTGTCGCCTCTCGAGCAGCGAAGTTTGAAGCGGCTTGAGGCGACGCCGAAGCGCCGCAACGGAAATTTCCAGATCCGTCGCGCACTCCTTCAGGGACCGCGGCAAGAAGATCACCTTCCCATCTCCTTCAGGCATTGGCGCTAAATCGTAAACACTCAGGAACAGGTCTGTGTCCTCACCCAGAACCTCCCGGATCTCCTTCTCAGTCCACAGATACGACTTCCCTTCGATCCCATCCGTCTCCGAATCCAGCGCTGAGTAAAACGCCCCATCCGGCGAAGTCAACGTATGCTTCACGAAGCGGAAGACATCTTCAGCGGTGTATCGAAATTGCTTATCTCCCGTCAGTTTATAGGCGTGCAGGTAGGCTTTCGAAATCTGTGCCTGGTTGTAAAGCATCATTTCAAAATGGGGAACGTGCCACTTTCCATCTGTGGAGTACCGATGAAATCCGCCTCCCAGATGGTCATACATTCCTCCACGTGCCATCATCTCAAGTGTATGTGTTACCCTTTTCAAGAGGTGGTCTTCGCCCGTGCGTTCGTACTCCACCATGAGCAGTTCCAGGTCTTGCGAGGGGGGGAACTTGGGCGCTCTGCCGAATCCACCGTAGTCTGATTCGTAGCTGTCAACTATTCGTTGAAGCGACTGATTCACGAGTTCCCGATTAAGCTTCACCGTCTCGGGTGATGCGCGTCTCACTTCCTGGATGCGCCGAATGTTTGACGTTATGTTTTCCGCCTGCTTCTGCACGGCGTCCCTTCGGTTCTCCCAGGCCTCGTGCAGTTCCGTGAGCACTCTGGGAAATCCTGGCCGTCCGTATTTGTCCTCTGGGGGGAAATAGGTACCGGCGAAAAAGGGCTTGAGCTCTGGTGTAAGAAACACGGAGTTGGGCCAACCTCCACTGCCTGTCAGCAGATGGGTAGCCGTCATGTAAATCTCGTCCAGGTCGGGTCGTTCTTCCCGGTCCACCTTGATATTGATGAACCACTGATTCATCAGTTCTGCGATTTCCGGATCGGAAAACACCTGCCGCTCCATCACGTGACACCAGTAGCAGGTAGAGTAACCCACGGAGAGAAAGATGGGCTTGCCCTCTTCCTGCGCCAATCCAAGCGCCTCCGGTCCCCAGGGATACCAATCTACGGGGTTGTGCGCGTGGAGGATCAGATACGGGCTTGTTTCGTGGATCAGGCTGTTGGTGTATTTCCACGATCCGTCAGAATTCTTGAGCTTTCCGGCGTGGGGGTCGACCTCCTCAGTATCTGCCTCTGCCGCTGTGGCCAGCGCTTTTCCGATCACCTGGTCCTTCGATTTGTCCAGCCAGTAGCCAGTTACTCCTACCGCGATAAGTAGAAAAACCCCGACCGGAATCCACAGCCTCCGTACAGACAACGCCTGACTTATCCTGCCCATTCTGTCCACGATTCGTTAGCGTGTGAAGTTTCGAAAGTGAAGCGGAAAACGGAAGAGAATAAAGCCTGTTTCGAGGACCTGTGACGGTAAGGGATAAAGCACCATGCTCGAGGTAAGCAGATCATTCGATTTATATCAGGGCAAATTAACGATTCGATCGTAAATATGTCAACGGTGCTCTTGGAGATGTCGAACACCTGAATGATGTCAAATCTGGCATCGATCCGAGAAATTTCACATGCTTGCTGATTAGGGTCGGTTCAGTCGGGGTTATCTTTTCTTCTCTGATGGTCCGGGAGCTTACAGGCTCGATATCTATTCACCCTGCTCGTTCTTCTGGGTCGATGCATTGAAATCTACGATATCGGCTTTTCCAAAATCATCACTCCTTTGTTGCTGAACAGGAAGCGCCGCCCAGCACGCAGAACCTGGCACAGTGCGGGTGGTTGAGTTTCACCTTGCAAGCGGCCTCGGCCAGCGTCTCTCCCATCTCGAACTGCAAGTCATAGGGCAACAGCGTGCACGATACCACGGCAGGGCGTTCCGCCCCTTTGCGCTTCACCACCATCCTTGAAGACGCGCACATCACATCCTCCGGCGACATCCCCAGGATATTCCAGCATTGTGTGGTGATTTCGGGCACATCGATCGTCTCGTCCATTTCCGGGAAGATCACCATCCGGACCGGATCGTAAGCGTTAATCGAGATCTCCAATTCTTCGAACAACCGCGCGTACCCGGCCCGCATACTCACCTCCTCCTCCCCCCAGCACGAACGCCCAGCCACCGAAACGCAGAATCCTTGCTTCGAGAGCCACCTCAACCCCTCGATCGCAGGTTCCCACGAACGCTTTCCTCGCTCTTCCTCGTGGAGATCGGGACCGTAGTGGTCAATGGATACTCGTACACGAAGCCGATCTCCAAAACGCGCCTTCAGAGTCAGCAACTCCTCAGACAAGTTCATCTTGGGTCGCATTCCATTGGTCAATACCAGCGTTTCGAATTCCCGAGAAAGACAATCCTGCAGCATCTGAATGATCTCCGGATTCATAAACGGCTCGCCACCCGTAAACCCGATCTCCCGGGTGCCCAATCCATCGCGCTCGATCTCGTCCAGATAAGTTCGCACGTCTTCGGCTGAAATGTAGACGAGCCGTTCATTGCGCGGACTGGACTCTATGTAACAGTGCACACATTCCAGATTGCACAACGTGCCCGTATTGAACCACAGTGTCTCCAGTTTTTTCAGGGAAACAGATGCACGCGTTTCGCCGTCGGCAGTCACGTCGGGGTCCTGAAACTTTGCAGAATCAGGCTTCTCCAGAGGGTTGATCTGAATCATTATCTTCCTTTCTTGTTTTTTTATCGCACGGCCCTTCACCTGCGCTGCCATATGCATTGGTTACTCCAGGGTTGTTCTATCGGTTGTATCAAGGCTCATCTTCCACCGCTGTTCCTTTCAGTGTGCTTCGGGCAATGCCCGTGACAAAAATTGTGACGACAATCGTTGCAAGCAGGCCAACGATCAGGAGCACATTTTGAGCCGACGAACTCGAGGTGACGTCCGTCTCAGCGGCCGCATTCAATCCGGCTTTTCCGAGTACACCGAGGTAAACAAACATCACTGTGCCTGGCAGGGTGCCGATCCAGGTAGCGAACACGTAGGGCCAGAATTTGACGGCTGTGAGCCCAAACAAATAGTTGCTAATACTGAAAGGCAGCGCCGGGCTGAGCCTGAGCAAACCTACGATTTTGCCGCCCTGTTTCTCGATTGCCCGATCGATGGCGTTGAATTTGGGATGTGCTCCAACCTTTTCGGCCACCTGTTCCCGGGCAATATACCGTGCGATGAGAAAGGCCAGGCTGGCGCCTGTTGTGGCGCTTACGGAAACGACGAGTGTGCCCCACCCAAGACCAAAGAGAAAACCCGAACCAATAGTTGCGATGGAGGCAGGAACAACCAGAACGGTCGCGACAATGTAGAATAATCCATAGATCACCATGCCTACCGTGCCCAACCCGGCAACGTAGGCATTAAACGCCGCCAGCCACTGCTCCATCGGCAAAATGCGCCACGCAAAGAACAGGGAAGCAATGATCACGCTCAGGCCGATCCATTTCCAGGGCAGCACTCGCCGTTGCTCGTCATTAGTCAACATATTCGCCGCTTTCAGCATCTCCTTTACAATGTCGCCTTTTTTCGAAGGGACTGATCCTCATTGTGAGACGGACGCATTACCTGCCTTTCGCGAATTGCGGTAAAGCCACGAAAAGACGGCTCTGGCGCGCGGCGTGAGACGCGTTCGGTTGTACTGATCGCCGATTTTTCGAGCCAGTTCGGCAAAGGTGGGATAAGCATGAATGGCAGAAGCGATACCCGAAAGTCCTATGTCGTGCTTCATAGCCAGCACAAACTCATGCAGCAATTCACCTGCGTGTTCGGCAACAAGGGTCACGCCCAGAATCTTGTCCCGGCCTTTTTCTGTAATCACCTCGGCAAAGCCTTCGGTTTGGCTTTCGACAATGGCGCGGTCCACCTCGTTGAGCTCCTGAGTGTAGAGATCATAAGCGATATCGTTGTTTTCAGCATCGGCTTTTGTAAGGCCCACATGCGCCACTTCCGGTGACGTGTATGTAGCCCAGGGAACAATCGACGCATCGAATTTCTGGCGCAGAAGCTGAAGGGGCATCAGAATATTGCGCACGACCACGCGTGCTTGCGCATCCGCCGTATGGGTAAACTGATATGGCCCGGCGATGTCGCCGCACGCGTAGATGTGTTTTTGCGAAGTCTGCAGATATTCATTCACAGTAACACCCCCTTTGCCATAAACCACGCCGGCGGCTTCGAGGTTCAGCGTTTCAACGTTCGGGATGCGACCGGCTGCAATGAGCAGGGCATCGGCCACGAGGATTTCTTCGCTGCCCTCACCGTTGGCCTGGCCGACGGTGAGGTGTATCTCGCCGTTGATGTAAGCAGCCTTTTTCGCAGCAGTGGATGTCAGGATACCCAGGCCTTCGGCTTCGAGGTGTTTCTGCATGAAATTTGCAACATTCGGGTCTTCCTTGCCAAAAATCTGCGGCATGAACTCGACGATGGTGACATCCACACCGAATCTGTGCATCGTCTGGCCGAGTTCACAGCCGATGGGGCCGCCGCCGATGACAATAAGGCGTTCTGGTTTCTCGTTGAGATTGTCGAAGAACGTTTCGTTGGTGAAATACGGCACGTCGTTGATGCCCTCAATGGGTGGAACACCCGCGCGACGACCCGTGGCAACGACAGCATGCCTGGTCTTGAGGCGTGTACCCTCCACGTCGATTTCAAAAGGGGAGACAAAACGCGCATCACCTGCAAAGACGTCCACGCCCAGGCCCTCGAAGCGTTCGCGCGAGTCATTAGGCTCTATGACCGCCCGGCGTGCCCGCATACGCTCGAAAACGGCACGAAATTCAAATTGCGGGTCTTGTTTTTGCAGGCCCCATTTGTCGGCGTTGCGAATGGTGTTGATCACGCGGGCAGAAGATATGAGCGCCTTGCTGGGCACGCAGCCGAAGTTCAAACAATCGCCGCCCATCTTGTGTCGTTCGATCAGGGCCACGCGGCCACCGAGTCCGGCCGTGCCGGCGGCTGTCACCAATCCGCCGGTACCGGCGCCGATCACAACAACGTTGTATATGCCTTTGCCTTTTTCTTCAGCCATTGAATCCTCGAATGAGTGGCGTTGGACGCAAATGAAACGACGGTGCAGGGTGGCTTGAATGTGTTTTCCGCTGGGCCTGTAGTCGATCTTGTCGCCGCGTTTAGTGGGCAGGAAAAATCGGGAATCGGCACGCCCGGACACTTCAGGGCGCGTCAGGGTTCCTTCTCAGATTGTGAGTGTCACAGAAAGGAGAATTATTACAAAAGTTTTCAAGAAAATTATTTGGGGTTAGCATCTTATGACAGAATTGGAACATCTGTGGCGTAAGATTGATGCAAGAGTAGTAACTGCAGAAAACCAGACGCCAGTGTCCTGGACTGACCGGGAGATACCTGTTCCTGTTGCCAGCTTGTGGGAAACTGAAGCAGGTTATTCCTTCTGGTCTGCAGTGCCTGGGGTCTTGCGGGACTCCGCCAGGATCTTCGCTTCCAGCTCTTTCAACTCTGGTGGATCGACCGTGTTGGATCCCCATACCTGGCGGGCAATATCTCCCATTAGCCCTACCTGCCTGGCATAGCGCCGGAAATGGCTGCACATCATCGGGTGGACGCGCAAACCGACCCAGGTCAACAGGCCCGCATC
>CAVOEZ010000221.1:0-6809 GCA_963694355.1 Latescibacteria bacterium UBA2968
GACACGGAAAATACAGTGGCTGAAGGCACCCACGACTGGTGCGTAGAGATCGTATACCGGGGCGAAAATTCCAGCGAAAGCGCGATATCGAAAATGGGTATTAAAATCGTAGAAATCGTGCGTTTCAGCGACATCTCCCTCGTCGGGAAAGAAACCCGAAACCCCTGGTCTGAAGAGTATGGGAGAATCTTGAAAGTCGCTGAAAACCCAACAGACTCAGGCACATCGCAGCTCCTGTCGAACAACAATGAAATCGCCAAGAAAATCGGCGAAGAATGCGCTGAGTTCGTCCGTGCCTTCACCCTTGGCGAAGGCATTCCAGAGGAATTGAACGGCGTGATCTATGCCATGATGGTCGCCGCAGCCAAACAGCGTATTGCCTGGAAAGACATCGAAGCAGACCTGATGGCAAGATGGAAATAGCGCCACCAGGCCCGTACACATCGGAATCTTGAATGGCCCCATGCGCGCGCTGGCCAGTCTGGGTGAAGCGCGTGCGGTCCCCTTTTTCGCTGAACACCTGCGAGTCAACCACAAGATGCATCGAACGGCAACCATTCAGGCGCCTGGAAAGACCGCATCCACTAAATCGCCCAACTCGCTCCAGGTGATTGCGAACGACAAGCGGGAGATCGTTCAGCAAGCTCTGCAACAAGCGCTTGGCAGACAGGGCGAGCATGATTATGCTTAACACATTCTGTAGTGCGTGAGGATTGAAGGGCGGCGTTCATCAGGTGCGACCAACCTGTTCCAGGAGAATAACAATGGACATACAGGAATTCTTTTCGGATGTTGCTATGGGCGACCAGAATGCAGTTCGTCAACAACTGGACGATGCTCCATTCTTGTTACACGTACGGAATCCCGACACGGAGGCCTGGCAAGAGCTCACACCTCTTCACCGTGCCGCCAAACACGGACAACTGGAGGTCGTGAAGCTTCTGGTCGAACGTGGGGCCGAGGTCTACTCCAATCCCCTTTCAACCTACCCGGCCGTCATCATTGCCGCCTGGAACGAAAAGCAGCCTGTGGTGGAGTATTTTCTCAATGAGATACCGGACAAAGCCAACGGTACGAACGGGCTTGGCGTCACCCTGAACCTGGCCGCAAGGCAGGGGTGGAAAGACCTGGCACGAAAACACATCGAGGCGGACCCACTTGCAGTACACCAGCGCGGATGGATCGGCGACACCCCTCTGCACTGGCCCAGCCATAATGGATCGGTGGATATCGTATCGCTCTTGCTGGATGCAGGGGCGAATATCGAGGCGGATGAGATCAACTGTTACGGTGGAAAACCGCTTCACTGGGCAAGTGAACACCAGCCGGCGACAGTCGAACTCTTACTCAAACGAGGAGCCGATGTGGATGCCCGAAACGTGAAAAAGGATTCGGATCTCCTCGGATTTACCCCGCTCATTATGAACGCCTCTCAGAGAAATGACTGCGCTGAAGTCACAGAGCTGCTGCTGGAAGCCGGGGCAGACATCAAGGCGACAGATGCCAAAGGCAGATCCGCACTGGCTCACGCCCTCAAAGGCGGATTGAAGCGGATACTTGAAGTCCTGGGAAGATGTGGGGCAACTGAATAACCTCCACTCATCCTTCCTGACTTCTGCCTGACGCATCCAAAACCATTTTTAGTTTTTATAAGCCAAACGTTCTGCTGCCCCTATTCATCTCTGTTCGAATACTCTCTGATAGAAACCACATGGTGTAATCCCTCTAGTTCTTTTCTTGAGGAATCATGTACTTCATCCACGCCGGACGCCCCACATGTTAGCACGCCTTATTCGGAAAGAATTGCTGACACATCTGCTTTCACTGAGGTTCGTGATCACCCTGGTACTGCAGGTCGGCGCGCTGCTGGCTAGCTTCATCGTCATGTCGGGACAATTCGAGGGCGCTCTGGAACAATACCGCGCCAACGCGACAGCTGCACTCGCCGCGAACTCCTCGAGTGATGAAATCGTGGATCATTTCGACTATGAGCACTTCGATCGCCGCGGCACCTATGCGGCCAGGCCCCCGCACCCGTTGAGCTGGCTGGTGATGGGTCTCGAAAGCGCAGTTCCCAGCCAGATCCCCGTCTCAGAGAATCACCAACGCCAGGTTGACAAGGGGCTTTACCGAAACCCGCTGAAAGGACGCATCTCCGCACCCGACTTTCTCTTCCTCACCCGAGTGCCGAAGAAGCACTTCGATTCTGGCAGTCACTTGTGGCGTATCGCAAGGTATTGACGAAATATGCCTTCTACGGCTGGGGTGCGATGGCGCGAGAAAATGGGGATCGCAAAAACGCCGGACTGCGGGTGCGAAGCACTTTCGAAATCGAAGACTATCCCAAGTATGCTTACGCCTACCCAGATGCTTCAACACGATTCAGGGAAGCCTTTTTCGACATCGTCCTCTTGTACATATGGAACGGCTTATTTTTCTTCCTCGAATATCTTACGTTCCTGAAATACGATGTTCGGTAATGCGCGCCTGAATTCCGGCAGAATACTGAAGGAAACGGTTGATCTGCCGCCAAGCTGTTGGCTGGAAAGTAGAGTTGATGATTTGCAGACCCCAGGAGGTCTCTTGTGCGTCTAATTTAGGATGACAGGCCATACAGCTTTTCATCTGATTTCTTTTTAACCTCGTATAAACATATCGGGACCCGGATGTTCCTGATTAGGATGCCCGGGGACGAAATGCGGGTGGCAGTATGAAAGGGCGATCACCCCGGCGCTAGCGAGACCTCGCCTCATGGACATCGATTACCAAAGTGGAGGACCAAAAATATGTCTACAGACCTGATATTGCCGTTCAGCATTGCATTTGGTTTGCTAAACTTTTGTCTGATCACCAGATGGTATGTGATTCCCTGGGCAAGATCCAGGGGCCGGGCAGAGGCGCTGGTCCCCCTCCTTCTCCTTCACAGCTTCCGGTATATCGGGATGGCCTTCCTGATTCACGGCGTCACCTCCGAACCCCTCGATACCCGTTTCGCTTTTCCCGCTGCTTACGGTGAGCTGCTGGCTGCTTTCCTTGCACTCATTGCACTTGCGGCCCTGAGATTCGGCTGGTCCATCGCGATGCCGCTGGTGTGGGTATTTAACATTGCGGGAACACTGGATCTGCTAAATGCCCTCGCGCAAGGTGTGCAATTTGTCCCGAACGGACACTTCGGCGCAGCCTACTTTATCCCCGCAATCATCGTACCCGCGTTGCTGGTATCTCACGGGATCATATTCATTTTGCTCGTCAGAAATAAACAGGAGTATCGCCTCACCTAAACGGTCGGATGGACCTGCTACAACGGAGATCAAAATGCTAACTGAAGAATTGGCTGAATTCACGGCAGAAGAATACGAACATCGCCTGGCGAACCTTCGCAACGAAATGGAAGCCGCAGGTCTGGACGCCGTCCTGATCAACACCGACACCAACCACCGGTATTTTACCGGTCACTGGACGCACCGGTGGATGCACAAATTCACGTCGATGTTTGCGATCCTTCCGATGAATAAAGACCCTGTCCTGGTGGTTCCGCCGCTGGAAACGGGAATGTGTGAGCTGGACTGCTGGGTCGAAGACATCCGCACATACCCTCCTCCCATCCGGGTTCAGGCAGGGGTGGCGCTGCTCACGGACACCATCCGAGAACTCGGTCTGGAGAACGGGAGAATTGGCGCAGAACACGGAGGCGTCCTTTGGAACCGGATGCCGCACGATGACTTCACACAACTCGAAAGCAATCTGCCGGGAGCGACCTTCACCGATGCAGCGTCCATTCTCTGGAAAACACGCGCACGAAAGTCACCGGCGGAACTGGAGTACATCCGCAAGGCCGTCAAAATCACAGACGCGGCCTACCGCACACTGTTCGACACCGTCAAACCAGGGTTGACCGAACGTGAGGTCCACAGCCTGCTCTCGGTCGAACACATGAAACAGGGCATGGACGCGCCCGGCTCCATCACCCTTGCCACCTACATTCCAGGATTAAAGCGAAGGTGCGACATCAGTCTCCGCCGCCACACAGACAGAGTCCTCACCGAGGGTGAACTCATCACCCACGATGCAGGCGGGGTCTATCGCGGCTACTGGTCAGACTTCACCCGGATGTTCGCCCTGGGGCGAGCAACACAGGCGCACAAGGACGCCTACAAGGTCACGTACGAATGTCTTCAGGCTGCCATTGCTGCCACGAAACCAGGCGTTCCGATCACCGATCTTGTAAACATATCGATCGACATTCATAAAAAGGCGGGCTATACCGAGTATGCGGAGAAGGTCTCCGGGATCGGCCACGCGATGGGTCTGGACATCATCGAACCGCCCTTTATCGAACTGGCAGACGAGACCATTCTGGAGGAGGGCATGGTGCTCACCGTAGAGCCATCGCTTTACACCGATGACGCGTATTTTATGTTGGAGGAGGATGTGGTGGTTACGGAGACGGGGTGTGAGGTGCTGTCGGATCCGATTGGGGCTGAGTTGCTTGTTGTTTAGGGACCTAACCCCCCGGCCCCCTTCCCTGCGAGGGAAGGGGGAGAAAACCACTATACCTTTGGCGAATAAATTGAGTCAGTATCGTCAGGTTTGTGACAATGTGAGCGAGTACACCTGAGAGGTCCTTCCGTACTGACTCATTTTCAACTCGCAGGATGCGTAAGCCTCGTTTGGACAGAATGCGATCTCGCTGGGTGTCGTATTCTGCTTGTGTTTCGTGAATTGGGCCATCCACTTCGACCACCAAATCGGCCTTGTGGCAATAGAAGTCCACGATGAAGCCGTCGATAATTTTCTGGCGCCGAAAGTGAAACCCTTTTAGCCGATTTCCGCGAAGGGATTGCCACAGGATACGTTCTTCTCTGGTCATTCGATGGCGAAGGTCTCTTGCACGCTGGACTTTGGATCGCGTTACCTTCTGGCCGATTAGGATGTTTTTTTTGGACATGGGAGGCGACCTAACCCCCTAACCCCCTTCCCTAAGAGGGAAGGGGGGACAGAATCTGGCGATGTGTTGGCAGCTTGTTTTCGTTATTATACTGAGTAAGTCGAGAGCCGTCAATACGGCGTGCTGCTCTTGAAACACTCAGGGGAAGTGGCTGTGGTAAACCACCATAGGTCGAGGTAAATTTGGCCTATGGTTCTGGTATCTATGCCAGAAAGGCTAAGTTAAATTTCTGAAGCGAATAATGCCCCTCATACTGCACTCAGGGAAGAAGTTGAGGTCCAAATATTGATGTGCAGATTCCCCTCTCTGCGGGTTCCCAGGTAGTCGTTTACATTTTTAAAAACACTTCCGCACCTTTCAATGAACAGGCTACAGCCGCTCAGAGCACCATCGACTTCTGGGATAATCCACTAGACGACGAGGATTGGAATGAGGCCTGAACAGGGGGAAATCATCCTTGTCCCCGTCTCGTTCACTGATTCAACTTCCCGACAAAGACGGCCCGTCATTGTCGTATCCAACGAATCCTACCAACACACAGGTGCGCCCCTACATTCAGTGAGGACAATATATGCGACGTATCAAAACCCTGTTCATTCCAGACGAAGCCACCTATATCCCCTGGTGTCAGGACATCGTCGATATTGTGGGGAAGGCTCACGACTTATCTATTCTCACCGAATCCAAATCCCTTGAAGAACAGTTCGATGGTATCGAAGCCGTGGTGGAACAGGGCGGCCAGAACGGCACGCCTGAAATGGTTGAGCTGGCGAGGAACGCCAAACTGTGGCAAGTCACCACCGTCGGCATCGAACACGTGGATGTGGACTACTTCAGGCGCGTAGGGATTCCCCTGGCGAACACACCGGGGGTATTTAGTGCGCCCGCCCTGGCAGAAACGGCGTTGATGATGATGTTGATGCTCGCACATAGATATGTGGAGGGTGTGGCGAATATTCGGAAAGGAATTCGATACGAACCGATGGGAAGAGAACTGGATGGACTCACCCTGGGAACCATCGGATTCGGATCCAGCGGGATCGAACTGGCAAGGCGGGCGAAAGCGTTTGGAATGCGGATCCAGGGGATCGACGTTCAGCCGATCGCTCAGGAGATCCTCGAGGAAATCCAGCCGGAGTTTATCGGCGGCCCTGAAGATGAGGACAAGGTCATCGCCGCGAGCGACTTCCTTTCTCTCCATCTGCACCTGACTGCGGAAACCAGCAAATATATGGATGCGAGGCGGTTCACGTTGATGAAGCCGACTGCCTGTCTGATCAATGTTGCCCGGGGAGGACTCGTGGATGAACCGGCATTGCTGAGGGCGCTCGAAAAGGGAGAGATCGGAGGCGCCGGGCTCGATGTCTTTGATCCAGAGCCGCCAGATCCGGACTCACCCCTGCTAAAACTGCCCAATGTCGTCGCCACACCGCACATCGCGGGAGGCACCCTGGAGACCTCCAGAAGGCGGGCGGAATGCGTGAAGGAGAACCTGGACAGGATCGCCGAAGGGATGGAACCCATTTATCGTATCGACCTTTAGTATGGTGTCCCGGAAGTACGCGTCATTAGTCCTTTGCCAGGGGACAAGGTGGATCACCTCACGCGCGGAGATTCTTCGCGCATACGCGAATGTGGTGAGCCAGGAAACCGAAGGTACAGCGCTCAGAATGACTTCACCGTCCTTTGAGTTACGCAACGAATCTCGGGGACGCGACACCAGGATCTCTGTGAATCAGTGAAATAATATTCATATTAATCAGTATTATATAATAATACGAATCGCTTTGGACACTTCTTGACTTTCGAAATACTTCACTGTTTTAAGACTTTTTTTGAATTCGGCCAAACGATTCAATTT
>CAVOEZ010000222.1:0-6762 GCA_963694355.1 Latescibacteria bacterium UBA2968
ATCGAAGATACAGGAGTGCGGATTGCCGACAATATCGATAGATACGAGCGGTTCGTCACTGTATTCCAGAATCCCTTCAAGTGCACCATTTGCCGCAGCCCTGAACGCATCGTTGATCTGTTCCTTCGTGGCCGGCTTCTTGAGATTGGCCACCAGGTCCGTAAACGAGCCATCTGGCGTAGGAACCCGAACGGACATCCCATCCAGCTTGCCATTCAGCTCCGGGATCACCTGGCCCACGGCGCTGGCCGCACCAGTTGTGGTAGGAATCATCGACACGGCAGCAGAACGCGCTCGCCTCAAATCTTGGTGAGGGGCATCCAGAACAGCCTGATCGCCTGTGTAGGAATGAATTGTGGTCATCAGGCCCTTTTCAAGGCCGAATGTGTCGTTCAGTACCTTGGCCATTGGTGCCAGGCAGTTGGTTGTACAAGATGCATTCGAAATTACGGTATCTTCATCAGTCAGGATATCGTCGTTAATGCCGAGCACCACCGTGGGCACGTCTCCCTTGGCGGGCGCCGAGATTATGACCCGCTTCGCCCCTGCGGCTACATGCTTGCTGGCATTCGTCTTGTCCGTAAAAAATCCCGTGGACTCAATCACAATGTCCACACCCAGGGAGGCCCAGGGCAACAAAGCGGGATCACGTTCCGCCAGCACCACCACTTCGGACCCATCTACAACCAGTGACTTGTCCTTCCAGGTAACTTCACCGGGATACTTCCCATGAGTGGAATCATATTTGAGCAGATGGCCAAGCGTCCTTGAATCCGTGAGGTCGTTAACAGCCACCACGTCCAGATTCCCATCTGCCTTTGCCGCCCGGAAAACCAGTCGCCCAATTCTTCCAAATCCGTTGATACCAACCTTAATCGCCATTTATGGCCTCCGCGTCTAAATCACGTCCCAAATCCCACTTACCCGAAAAACACCTTCGCAATATCATAAAGCCGCATGTCCACAGTTCTCAGTTTCGAAACCGCATCTTTCAGGTTAATGGCCACGATCTCGGTCCCTCTCAGTGCGACCATTTTTCCGAATTCACCCACCCCCACGAGATCGATCGCTGCGATCCCGAATCGGGTACCCAGCACACGATCGAACGCCGTTGGAGTGCCGCCTCTCTGGACGTGTCCGAGTACGGTGACCCGTGTTTCAAATCCTGTTCGCTTTTCGATTTCCTCTCCCAGAACAGGACCGATTCCGCCCAACCGCACGTGTCCAAATGCATCCTTCTCTTTGGACTGGAGAATCAAGCCCTCGTCCGGTGTTGTAGCCCCTTCTGCCACAACCATGATACTGAACGTTTTGCCCCGTTTGTGGCGCTTTTTGATACTCTCGCACACGGCATTCAAATCGAAGGGTTCCTCGGGAATGAGGATCATGTCCGCCCCACCCGCAATTCCTGCCTCCACAGCGATCCACCCCGCATGCCGCCCCATAACCTCTACGACCATCACCCGGTGATGGGATTCCGCAGTTGTGTGGAGCCGATCGAGCGCCTCAGTCACGATATTGATCGCAGTATCGAACCCAAAAGTCTGGTCTGTCCCGTCAAGATCATTGTCGATCGTCTTCGGAACGCCGATCAAATTCAAACCGGATTCAGACAATTTGTGTGCCACCCCGATCGTATCGTCACCGCCAATGGCAATCAGAGCATCGAGCTTCATTCTGCCCATGCTCTCTATTACGATCGCCTCGCCGTTCTCTTCATTGTAAGGATTGGTTCTGGATGTACCCAGAATAGTGCCTCCCTTGGGCAATATTCCGGAAACCGCATTC
Organism: Latescibacteria bacterium UBA2968; assembly: GCA_963694355.1. Classification (GTDB taxonomy): domain Bacteria; phylum Latescibacterota; class UBA2968; order UBA2968. The sequence continues at coordinate 1,789 of CAVOEZ010000222.1, forward strand.
AGGTCCAGTGGCATTGACTTGCGTTCCATCATCCCCTTCCAGCCACCCAACACACCAATGACTTCGAACCCATAGGTATCGATCCCCTTACGCGTCACCGCCCGGATCACCGCATTCAGGCCCGGGCAATCACCACCGCCGGTCAATATACCCACACGTTTTGCTGCCATTTGTTTCTCCTTCGCCTGATTCATAAGGACAGGATCCAGCCCCTTCAAGCTGCCCTCGGTCGATCTGTTCCAAACAACAAAAAACGATCAAATGGGTGATGTCTAATCCATCAGTTTCACCCATGAAAAGAGGCGCACTCATGGCCCTCTTTTCAAAGCATCTAAATCTATAACAACCCCTATCCCATGTCAAGGTGATTTTTCCCAAAAGCTTTTGGAATCAACGCGTTATGAAGTATTCCCGGCGTCCGTCATCGCCACTGTGGAAGCGCCCTCCGGCCCGATAATTTCACCGTCATGTCAGTAGGGACTTGCAAGTGCCATTACCACCACTTCCGATGCCCCGGCGCGGAGCAACTCGCGGCTGCAGGAATTCGCCGTTGCGCCGGTCGTGACCACATCATCCACGAGGATGACCACCCGGTTCCGGATGGTATCGGACTGTTTCACTTCGAAAGCTCCCGCTACATTGTGCTCCCTCTCCATAAGGTCGAGTTTTGTCTGAGAATCCGTGGCAACCCGTCTTCGCAACGCCCTCGCCGCAAGAGGCAGACCCGTTCTGGCTGCGACCGCTGAAGCGAACAGCCCGCTCTGGTTGTAACCCCTTTCTCTCTCCCGACTGGGATGGAGAGGCACAGGCACAATCACAGCAGAATTCGACAGATCACACATCTCTATGGCCAACTCCCCCAGTGACTTCCCGAAAACCGAAGCCACACGGGTTCTCCCCTGATACTTCAGGGCATGCACAAGTTCTCTCATCTCCTCTGTAAAATCTGCCAACGTTATCAAACGTTGGAACGCATACGCCTTTCCGGTACAGTTGGGGCAATCCGGGATGCCCGTATCAGGACAACCACAGCGCCAACACCTCGGACCTTCAATTAACCCGATACCCGACAAGCACTTGTCGCAAATTGCAGCCTCGCCCGGCACAAACGCCCTGCAAATCAGGCAGTTCGGCGGAAAAATAAAATCGACAACCGCGTTCACCCCGGCCCGCAATGTGTTCCACCATCCTGATTTTTCCAGAATCGACGTGATCTGCATCACCAAAAACCCCTTGCGAATTAGGCATGTTACAAATAAATTCATTCACCAAGCTGTAGCAGGGACCAAGCCGGATGTGCAAAAAAATACTCGTTATCGAAGACGAGGCCAGCTTCAGATCCATCCTCAAGGAAGTGTTGAACCAGGCGGGATATGAAGTCAGCATCTCGCCCTATGTCGCTTCAGCCATTTCCGATGCCCTTTCGGGGCGCTTCGACCTGATCACTCTGGACCTCAGAATTCCTGGTATCGACGGCGTGGAAATCGCCCGTCTCTTCTATCGGAACCAGGTCGTCACCCCGGTACTGGTGATCTCCGGATATCTCGACGACAATGTCAGAAAAAAACTTGAGGAAGCAGGTGTTCACCACTTCCTCAAGAAGCCATCGGAGATCAAACAACTCATCCGTGCAGTTGAGCAGGCCATTTGCTGATCTCCTGGACACAGGGAACCTGAGGACAGGAACCGATAGCGAGGGGAGCGGATTCCAGGCCGACTCGACCACCGCAAGCGTGTTTCTGTCTTTTCTCATGTACGTGAATTTCCCTCTCTCCATACGACCTCACCACATCGAGCGTCGCCTAAACTGGCGCCATTACCCGACTCGGACACGACCTGAATGAAAAATGTGCGCGCAATCATATTCGATTTGGACGGAACCCTCTTCGACCTCGAGCCGCTCGTGCACGCAGCCAGAAGGCGAGTCGCTGACCTGCTTCACAAGCATGGATTCTTTGCATCCAAATCCTACGCCCTCAGAAGAATCAACGACCTCGAACGGAAACATGGACCGTACTATTCCTCCTCTCCCTACTACTTCGCTTTCTACGACATCGCCAAGACCCTCTACAGGGACAAACCCCGGCAAGTCGACCAGTTTTTGAAAAAACATTCCAGAGGATTTGACAAGGACTCCGATCCGGTTGAATCGCTGGTCTCAGAACTTGAAAACGTCTACAATATCGAAAATGTGGAGGCCGTAAAGCCTTACCCGGACACGATGAATACGCTTAGAGAACTGCGACGAGCAGGATACAAACTCTTTCTGGTCACCCTCGGCAGAACCGGTCGCCAGAAAAACAAGATCGATCGCCTTGGCATAGCCGATATGTTCGACAAGATCGTGAATGAAGGCCCACCATCGCACGACTACTGGTTCAGCGAACTGCTGAAGGAATACAAACTCTCACCCGGGGAAGTTGCCTGTGTGGGAGATCGAACGCACGACGAGATTCGATCTGGAAATCGCCTGGGATGTGTCACGGTGTGGATGCGGCGGGGCAGGTTTGCGGAAGAAACACCCGCAGAAGGAGATCGGCCAGATCACGAGATCAGATTTCTTGCACAGCTTCCCACCCTGCTGCAGCTGGCGCGTCTGGGAAAGGACAGAGATCACCTGCGTGTTGTTACCATTGGCGGTGGCACGGGTTTGCCCACGGTACTGACCGGAATCAAGACTTATACCGGGAGTCCAACAGCCATCGTAGCGGTAACTGATACCGGCGCGTCCTCCGGCAGAATCAGGTGGAATCTGGGTGTTCAACCTCCCGGTGACATTCGCAACGCACTCACCGCACTATCCGACACACAGTCGGTCTCTCCCGGGCTCTCCAGAGTCTTCCAGCACAGATTCCCTGACAGCGAACACGAAGCCGGTATCTTCCGCAACGACAACATTGGGAATTTTCTGGTGGCCGCCCTCACCCAGCAGCTCGACGACTTCCAGGAAGCCATCCAGACGGCCTGCGAAATGCTCAATGTCAAGGGCACCATCCTCCCTGCTTCCAATGACAATGTGGACATCTGCGCGGAACTCGAGAATGGCGAGCATAGATACACCGAATGGATGGTCAGGAAACCAGGAAAATCTGCACTGAAGCAGGCATATCTTGTGGCCAACGAGGAACTCCTGAACGAAGTTAAGAAACCCCGAGGGGCAGTCTACCGTGTGGAGGACCCAAAAAGCGGTCAGGTAGAAATTCATGCGAGACCCGGCAAGACATTCAATGCCCTGAGAAACAAAGTGAGGGCTCCACAGGAAGCCGTTCAGGCAATCAAGGAAGCCGACATCGTGGTAGTTGGACCTGGCAGCCTCTACACCAGCGTCATCACCAACCTTCTCGTCCCGGAAATACATGAAGCCCTGAAGAACCGGACACATGGAATGACCATCTTCGTCTGCAACATCACCACACAGCCGGGCCAGACGGACGGGTTCAATGCCTCAGACCACCTGGAAGCGCTTCAACGACACTTGCCTGCCGAGACGAAAAGCGTCCTGGACCATATGCTGGTACAGGACCCTGCCATCTTTAAAACACAAAAAGGCAAAGTCTGGAATCCACTGTTAAAGCGTTACCGGAAACAAGGGAAAGATCTGGTCGAGTTTGATGCCGATGCGCTGGACCAGAGCACTGAATGGACGGCTGCCGACCTCGTAGAAGAGTTTGGACCACACGTCCTGAACCGCCAGAAGGGGGACTTCATAAGTCACGACCCTCATAAAGTCGCCGATGCCATATGCCGTGTATTCTGTGGAATGTCCGTACCCGACTATTGGGGGATCGAGAATGGGGTGTCAGAAGATTAAGGCAGTCATATTCGATCTGGATGATACGCTTTTCGACTGTACCGGTCAGTTGACGGATCCAGCGCGCAAACGAGCGGTCGACATCCTAGAAAAAAAAATCCCCGGACTCACGCGGGAACGTTTATTTGCCAAACAAGTCACATTATCCAATGAACACGGGTCCAGCGGCGCCATCGAACTCATAGGACGCCAAAATGGACTTTCAAGGGCCGACATCCACAAAGCGCTTGAAGCCTACAACAGGCTGGAAGTCGAAAACATCCATCCTTTCCCGGAAACACTTCCAACACTCGAAACCCTGCGTAAGCTCGGGATCAAGCAGGTGGTGGCAACTTCCGGTCGTCCGGAACGCCAGGGGCAAAAAGTTCAGAGCCTTGGGCTCGATTCCTTCTTCACTCTCGAATCCGGAACGTTATTCTTCCACGATGATCTTGCCGACTCCTACAAGGACGCAACCCTTGAAACTGCCCTCGTCCATTTGAGCGTTCCCGCAGATTTTGTGTTGTCTGTCGGAGACAAACTCGATTCCGAAATTGCCGCTTCGAATCGCCTGGGAATGATCACCGTACGATTGCTCCATGGGCGCCAGAAAGATCGCCAACCAGCCAATCCAGATGAAACGCCGGACCACGAAATTGCCTCACTGAACGAACTCCTGCAGCTTATTGAGACAAGCTAACACTCACCGATGCACCCTCACGCTGTCCCCCCTCGAGATCTCCAGTTGCCTCGCAGCACGTCCACCATTAATGGCGATTTCGAGTGTATCTCTGCTGCCCCAAAGGGCCAGCGTGCTCCCTGAGGAAACTTCCGAATACGTGTTGTGGATGCCAACGAGTTCCACGTCTCGCACTGCAATTCGACACACCTTGTCTATGCCGGCTTGCTCCAGATCCGCTCTTCTGATTTGGGTGATACAGGAACCGAAGTGGTCCACGTGAACCACGCTGCCCTCGACGTAGCCATCTCCAGAGTCCACCAACCAGTTTTCCAGGGTTACGGGATCGTCCACTACAGGGCCGAACACTTCTGCAGCGCTTCCATTCAGGATCGCCGCCGCCACGGGTGCAAAGATATCTCTCCCGTGAAACGTACTGCTCACTTTCTCGTTGAAATAATCCGCGTTCTCGATGGACACTATTCGGCGAATAACTTCCCCTTCC
>CAVOEZ010000223.1:0-6756 GCA_963694355.1 Latescibacteria bacterium UBA2968
ACTTTGACTAGAGGAGGAAGACGTGGGGAACACAACTGAAAGAACACCGGAGGAGAAGGCCAGGATCATAGACAGTGCCCTGCCTGGCAGTTTGCAGTGTGTGCCTCCGCTTTATCCCCCACCGGATATGTCTGTCATTCAGGGGTTCACCAACAGATTGACGGCATCTCCCGGAGAACCGATCGAGTTCAAGGTCTCCACTCCGATGGAGAATTACGATGTCCGGTTCTACCGAATGGGTAAACGATCTCAGGAAATCGAGGGCATTAACCGTCTGAAAGGGTCACTCAAATCCCTTACGGCGCTCCCCTGGGAGGGCTGTCAATGGGAGACGGATTTCGAATGGATGGTGCCAACGGGTACACCTCCGGCGTTTTATTCGGCGGAACTCTCGGACGCGAGCGGGTCCTTCCATATCCCCTTTGTTGTCAAACCCTCCGCAGATAAAAGATCCAGGGTCGCGGTACTTGCATCCACGAACACCTGGAACGCCTATAACGGTTGGGGCGGATCCTCTACATACTGCGCCGACCAGCCTCGTGTGACAAGTCTGGATCGCCCAATGGACTCAGCCAGACCGGCGGCAAAAGGCCGAAGCCATTTGGTACGGGGCGAGGGGTGGATACTCGACTGGCTGCAAGATGCGGGCTATCAGCCCGATCTCTACGGAGATCTGGATCTCCACCAGGGGTGGGATTGGTTACGCGAGTATCCCGTCCTCGTCATCAGCACCCACAGCGAATACTGGACGCTCCAGATGCGCGATCACCTTGACGCCTACCTTCAGGCGGGTGGCAATCTCCTCTATCTCTCGGGCAACGGCTTGTATTGGAAGGTCACCTTCGACGATGACTTGCGTGTAATGGAAGTATGCAGGGACGGCAGGGCGCACGAGCAGACCGGTGAAAAAGGAGGACTCTGGCGAAACCTCGGTCGAACGGAACACAGTGTAATTGGCGTCGGATTCATCGCCGAGGGGTATATGACCTATGCACCCTATCGAACGCTGAAGCCCGATCACTGGGTTTTCGAGGGGCTGGACCTTCAGAAAAACGATCTGATCGGGACAGAAGGCCTGCTTGGGGATGGCGCAAGCGGATGGGAAATGGATCAGGTGGTCCCGGATTGGTCGCCCTCCAACATCGAGATACTGGCTGAGGGGATCAATCCATCAGACCCTATGAAAGCCGGCCTAGATGCCAGGTATCCGGATCCCAACTACAACTGGGATGGGAAGGGAGGCGCGCACATGACCTATTACGTCCACCCGGGAGGTGGAGGTGTATTCAGTGCCGGATCGATCTCGTTTGGCGCCAGCCTGGCAGTGGACAAAGGGATCCAAACGATAGTCTCAAATGTACTGAACAAATTTCTGGACTAACCGGGAACTTCAGCAGACGTAAATGGGCCGAAGCAGAGACGCTCCGATAAACCCTGACAAGATCTGTATCTGTCTCCAGGATCATGCGCTCGAGCATCCGTGCCGCGTGGGCTAACTGACCGACTACACCATCAACTTCTTAAGCCTTTCGATAACGATATCCACCTCATCCTCGATGAGATGCGCGACCACAATTTTAAGTCTGTTTCCACTCGCACGCGTCCAGATCGATGGATCCCCGCCTTTGAGTTCCTCTTCCAGTCGGGCGGCAGACTTTCCCATACCCTCCTCATCTATCACCAGAACAACAGCATTGCTGAGGCTGTTGTCTTCAACCAGCCGCTCCATGCTCAGATGCGCAGTATCGCCGAGCGAGTCTACAATGTAGTCCACCTTGCGCCAGTGATCGGCAATACGCGCCTCGTGATCCATCGCCAGCCACTCCTGCAATGCGACTACGACCGCTACGATCTCCTGACGATCCAGCTTCAGCGGTCTGCCAACTGTTTCCAGGTCGCTCGTCTCGAACCCGATGAAACTGTGTTGATAGGCAGCTTCCACAAGTTCCTTGTTCCCACAAAGAATGCCTGTAGAGTTGCAGGCGCCGATATACTTCGTGCCGAATCCGATGAGCGCGTTCGGTGTTTGGGCATAGTCCTTCATGGTTTCAAGTGGATAAACCTGATAGGCGGCATCGATCGTAACCGGCAAATCGTGGCGGCCAGCGACCTCCATTAGGCCATCCAGATCCAGAATCGACTCATCTGGATCCCCGGAAGCGAAGTGGTGAATACCTGCCGTCAACTCCGTGATGGAGTCTTCGAGTTGTTCCTCGGTCGTGCCGTTCTGATTGCCGACCATTATGATGCGACCACCGAACACGGTCAGGCAGCGTTGATAGTGGTATTTCTGGCGCGCCTGAAAAAGAAAGTGACTTGGAATACCGTTGGTGTGAGGGAGCTGTTCCATTCGCTCCGGGTTTCCCACAGACATACACGCGGCAGAGGCGAGCGCAAGTGCCGCCCCGCAACCCGGTGTCACGAATGCGGCCTCCGCCCCAAGCATGTCTGCGATCATCTCACCCGTCGAATGAAAAAGCTCATCCATTGAGACATAGTAGCGATTCGCCGCGACCATTGCTTCCTGGACACCCGGGGAAATTCTGGACCCGCCGATAACAGTATGATTACCTGCAGCGTTGATCACCGGCGTTGCACCGAGGTCACGGTATAGCTGTGCATCTGAATTCATTTTCTATCTCCTGTAGAACTATTTTGAATCACGCAACCATCCGTAGAGATCGGGACAACAAATTGTTAATTCATACCGAATATTGTGCTCGAATTGCCAGGTGAGTCTCAAAATATCGCCCACCTTTTCACACCACTTGATTCTCTTCATCGTAGTATCTGTTGATATTCGGAACATCGGTCATCCCGTGCCAGGCCCCGCGGAATAGGGTCTGCCGCATGGCTGGCAGAGAGGCGATCACTTCAGCGGGTGGGCATCCCTTTCCCCATTTGGAATTGACGGTGTTGTAACAGGTGAAGAGACACAGCCGATCGCGTAACTCGTTTGTCCATTTCGTACCGGTATGGCACAGAGCCTCCGTGAACACCACCGCAGAACCTGCCGGACACGTGTAGGATTCCCACAGTGAACTCTCCCTTCCGCTGATCTCTTCCGGCCTTGGGAATGCAGACTTGTGACTGCCGGACAGGAACATCGTTCCGCCGTCCCCGGGTCCCACTTCATTGAGTTCCCACACTACGCGGGTCAGTCCCGAATGCACCTTGCCGGGCAGCATCTGGTAGATGTGAGAATTCCCGCAGAATGAAAAATATGCGCCGCCGCCGTGAGGGTTAAAATTGTCGTGTCCGGCTTGACGATGGCTGGTATAGGTATGATCGTACCGAAACCCGTAGCATTCCTCAGTTGCCAACCCCTGATGCGAAAGGATCTCATTCAGTACGCCCACAACCACGGGATGGTCGAGAAGCACCTGTGAGGGTCCTCCGTGGTTGTCACGTTCCTCTGGCGGAAGGGAATCTCGCTCGTAAAGGAATTTCATCTGGTGGTCGCGAACGGTGTCCAACTCGGACGCACTGAATAATCCTGGAAGCGCGATCCAGCCCTTCAGATCGAAGATATATTTTTGTTCGTCCGACATTGGTACAACGGCAAGACCGTCTGCATTTTTCGAAGGAAGAAGCACTTTGTCCATGTATTCCTCTCCTGAATCAGACTGCTGCTCTTCATCTAATAAATTTGATGTGACGACCACGAATGTGCAAAACTTAATCGTCCGAACCGGACCCCGCTGATATCTCTACATAACCCATAGACACCTGGCCTCTACCCACCGCAACTACCCTGCATCACCCTTACCCGCCCAATGCCTGCACGGCCTCGGCCTCCGTATCGAATAGATCCACGGCCTCGGCCTCCGTATCGAATAGATCCGCGGCCTGCAAGAGCCCTAAAATCTTGAAGGTCCGAGCAAGAATCGGCTCCACACAACAGAACGCGACTTTCCCCTCCACCTCTCGCACTTTCTCCATCACTTCGATTAAAATGGATATGCCAATGCTGTTTGCAATCGGTGACTTTTCGAGATTCAACACCAGGAACCTCACACCCTCTTGCACCAGTCTGGCACTTTCTTTCACCAACAGTTCCGCTTCAATCCCATTGATATATCCGTTGGTCTCCAGAATACCAACATCGCCCTCGCGACTCGTAGAAACCGTCAATGGTGGTGCCATAGTGTTCTCATTTCCATGGATTTCTCATTCACCTGAGCGCTGCAGCCTGTGTATCATCGTCCTGTAAAACAGCCTTCAAAGGATCCCTCTTGAGCAGATCCACTGTGGAATATGGTGCTCCGCCTGCTGCTCGCGGTCAAAATCCGGGCACCTATGGTTTTCCTGGATGGACTCTTTCTCAAGCATCCAAAGCCCGGCTCAAGATACGGCCCAAAACCAGGTAATGCAAGATCGCGAATATCATTCATACCAATACTGCCAATGAAGCGTTCAGGTGTCACCGTCAACGGAAGGATACCGTACGGTTTTTCTCGATCAGTCATACCAGGTTCTATCTCAACAAAAAAATACCCCTGCCATATCCGATAGGGGTTAAAAGAACTGAAATTTTGATCGGTCCCACCGCTCTACACGGTGCCACCTCCTGGATCGATCACCAAATCGTGTTCACGTGGGGGTAATCTAAAATCCGCCTGTCACCAGTTATGATCGGAATCTTCTCGATTCGTGCCGTCCCGACGATAATTCTGTCTGCCGGATCAGCGTGGAAAGGCGGCGGAAGAGAATACGCCTCTTCGATCACATCCAGCGCAATGGGGAGGCAGGTCCAGTCGTTCAGATCAAGATAATCGCGAAACCACGTCTTCCAGTGGCGATCGAGTACGATCCGACCGTGCTCACAAGCGCACGCGATCTCTGCGGAGCTGATTGCCGAAACAAGTATTTGTGTGTGTTGATCAGAAATCGCCTGAAAGGCAGAAGGAGACAACCGATCAGGATCAGACACAGCCCACAGGATTGTGCAAGTATCAAGTAGAACCGTCATCGCGCTTTCCATCATCCGGGTTGAGCATTTCCCAATTGCCCTCAGGCATGAACGGATCCGTCACATTGCCCAGATAGGTCACAGTCCCTTCCCCACATCCAGGAAGCGTTCGGTTTCTTTTTATCTGAGAAACCGCAATGACATGCGCAATAGGAATGTTTCTGCGGCAAATCTCCACCGTTTCCCCCCTCTCAACCTTTTCGAGATACGCGCTCAGGTGTTTTTTAAATTCGGCCACATTTGCTGATTCCATTAATTCCTCCTATCCTACAATATGACCATAATATAGACCAACAACATAACCATGTCAATACCTCTTAATCATTCTACAGTAGTTGTGCGTCCAGGATTTGGACGCCACCCGGATAAACTGTCGGTCAACCAACCCAAATATTTCACACGCCGATCTTTCCGGCATCGACATCCGCGGAGAAAACTGCCCAGGGGCGAATATCACTGGGGTTGAATGATGGCATTTTAGCGGAACCACTGATCTACCGGCGTCAAAATGGAACCCCCCATCTTCTGATAAACAAGGGCTACCCCTTTCCATTTGCATACAAAACCGGATCATCTTATGCTGGAAAGCAAGTTTCAGAACTCGGACTGGCCGTTCTGCCCGAAAAAGTAAGTCATCTTGATCAACCTCAGGAGAACATACAGATGGGTTTCAAAGTCACTGACCAGCACGTGGATGAATACTATCGAAACGGTTTCACCATATTTAGAGAGTTGATCCCGGCCTCTCTGTTGTCCGACCTTCGGGAAATGGCCGACCAGGGGCTGACCGTCGCGAGGGAACTCAATGGTCCTCAGGCACAGAGGCTGCAGCCCATCATCAAGCATATCGAGTGCAAGCCCTATTTCGATTTGCTCGAGTTGCAATCGCTGCGCGATGCAGTAGAACTGATATTGGGTGAAGGGATCTACCACGACAGACCGCCCAATGGAGACGATCCGGTGGCGGGAATCTTGTACCACCCCCAGCAAAAACCGTGGTGCACGCAATGGCATCGCGACTGGAGGGACAATGTGGCGGATCTCGATATCAATGTCTGGAAGGAACGACAGCTGGACTGGCGAATATTCAACCAGGTCAACTGCGCCCTCTACGAGGACCATTGCACATGGGTTGTTCCCGGAAGCCATCTCAGGGACGACACCCGCGCCGAAGCAAAGCGATTCCCCGACCGACCCATTCCACGACCTGACTTTGGTGAACTTGAAGCCGCCGAGGCCGAACTCCAGGGCCTGGCCTATTGTCGAAGCATGCCGGGGGCTGTTCAGGCACAATTGAACGCGGGCGATTATATGCTCTACCGAAATTCCCTCTGGCATCTGGGCAATTACTGCCACTACAAGAAACGCGCCACCATTCACGACGGCATCTGGACGGAGTCATTCTGGAAATGGTTCCAGGAGCATCCGAAGCAACCGGACGGAAAGAAAGAAATGATGAACCCGAATCGGTAGACTACGCCAATCCATTTGACATTAGCCCTTAAGAAGGATCATATCTGATGAAGTCTGCACGAATCGCACATGCTATACTGAAGATGATCAGCTCACTCCTCCTGCTTCTGTATCCAACCCTCTCAGAGTCTCAAGACGACGCTGAACGGGCCAGAAAACGAGATGAGACATTTGTTGGCAAAACGGCGTGGCAGATGGACGATAAACTGGGCGAGAAGTGGCAGGAACTAACGGGCAGATTCATCTTTCAACGTTCCTGTCTCTCCTGTCATACCCGGGGACCTGCTGCATATGCCCGCACAAAATGGCAG
>CAVOEZ010000224.1:0-6750 GCA_963694355.1 Latescibacteria bacterium UBA2968
TCACCGTCGTAAGTGGAGGAACCGACAACCACCTCCTCCTCATCGACGTCACACCCTTCGGATTAACGGGAAGACAGGCGGAATCCGCTTTAAGAGACGCCAGCATCACACTGAACCGCAACTCTCTCCCATTCGATCCGAACGGCGCCTGGTACACCAGCGGACTCAGGGTAGGAACACCCGCACTCACCACGCTCGGCATGGGCGACGAGGAGATGAAGGAAATCGCATCCATCATCAAACTCATCCTGTCGAACACCAACCCGACCAGTATCACCAAAGGAAAAAACGCAGGCAAACACAGCCAGGCCCGGTATAAGACGGAACCGGAAGCCCTGGAAGTGGCTCGCAACAGGGTTTCAGCCCTGCTGGATCGCTATCCTGTGTATCCTGAGCTCGACCTCGACTATCTCGAACAATCGTTCGCATAGTCTCCTGAAAAAGACAAAGGTCCCTGTTTCCGTGTCGGAAGCAGGGACCTTTCGATGTACCTGATCATTCTATATCCCCAGCACCGCCTCGGCAACAGCATCGTGAAACTCAGGTCTCAGCCGTTTGATACCGTCACCTTCACGGCTGGGATGGACACGATTCGTGAGCAGCACAACACCCAGATCCTGCACCGGATCAGCCCAAACCGTAGTACCTGTAAATCCCATGTGCCCGTAACTGCCCTCGCTGAAATGTCTCCCGGCGGAACTACCAGTTACTGAAACGGTATCCCATCCCAGCGCCCTGGTGCTCCCTTCTACAATGCCTGCCCTTCGGGTGAACTTTCGTATACCCTCCGCGGGCAAGACCTGCTCACCATCCAACCGTCCGTCACACAACATCGCCTGGAGGTACCGGCTAAGGTCATCTCCTTTCCCGAACAGACCAGCGTGTGGCGCGATTCCCCCCATTGCCGAAGCATTGCCATCGTGTACCTCTCCGTGGATCAGTCCGCCCCGATGCTCGGCATTCACCTCAGTGGGAGGAATTCTCGACAACAGTTCAGGTTTCGGCAAGTAGCCGATCTCATGCATCCCCAGAGGATCAAAAACCATACGCTGAGCGAGATTCTGCATGGCGTCTTCCCCACAGGCCGCGACGATCATACCCAGCAACAGAAAGCCGAGGTCACTGTAGACCGTGTCTGTACCTGGCTCATACACCAGCTCCGTCGCCAATACCTGGTCCAGCACCTCGTCCATGGAACCGCAGGTCTCGAAGAAGGGGATATGTGCCGGAAGTCCACTGCAATGGGCGAGAAGATGCCGGAGGGTCACGAATTCTCGCCGGTTTCCCTTGAAGTCAGGTAGCCAGGCAGCCACCGGAGCATCTATGTCGAGTCTCCCCTCAGACTCCATGATCAAGCACAGCGTGGTCGTAACCACCACTTTGGTCAACGAGGCCAGATCGTACAGATCATCGACCTGAACGGATGGTGAATCCGGTTCATATGTATGGTGTCCAACCGCCCACCTCGCCACCACCCCTTTCCGCCTCACCGCAATTCCCACAGCCCCTGGGGTAGTCTGCTCTGCAACGTGGTGCTCGAGAACCTGTGCCACTCTCCCCAGCCTGTCATGGTCAATTTCACCGTTCACAATCTACGCCTCCGGATCAGCTCTGTGTGCACTACATCCTCCGAATACCTTGACCAGTGTGATAAGCCAAAATATATTGGACATCGAAGGGACATTCTTTATTGCCATTGATCCTCAATTATTGACGCCGCCCGAACCGACAGGATGATTCTACAGCAACTCAGCTACCCACCCGATCCAGATCGAGATGCCTCACCCGTGTTTATCGAAGAGAGGAAAGGCCCATGAACAAGCTCATTGCTATCGTGATGTTGCTGATGTTCATCGTCTCACCGTGGATATCTTTTGATGTTTGCGCTCAGTCACAAAACAACGACAATACCGTAACTGAACAATCCGAAACCATCAGATCCGCGGTAAGGGAATATCTCAAGGAGAAGGATGCCGAGGAACTGGCCAGAAAGGAACGAACTCGCAAAATCGTCCTGAACGTCGGCAAAGGTATCGCCATCATCATCGCCCTGCTCGTCTTGCGGGCGATCATCAAGGCGATCGGCAGAGGCACGAGGAAGGACGACCCTGATGCGCCCACGGGTGTATACATTACGGCTGAAACCGAGGACGATGCAAAGGGAATTGCCAAAGCCCTGATCGAAGAGCATCTGGCGACCGATGCCAAAATTATTCCGAATGTCAGGTCCATTTACACCTGGGAGGGTAAAACGGAAGATGCATCGGAAACGCTACTACTCCTCAAAACCGTTCAGCTCCGGGTCGCGCCGCTCATAGCACGTGCAGAGGAACTCCACAAGTATGCCGTGCCCGACATAGTGGCCCTCCCGATATACAAGACCCATACCGACTTTGCTGATTGGGTGCGGGAACCCGGCGCCTGACATTACAACGATCTCGCAGAGGTCTGACCGATGAAACACATCATCATCTTGACCCTCACCTTTGTCGCGCTAACTCAGCTCGTGTGTGTGCCCGCCTCCGCCGTCCTCAGTTCGGCCGACAGCGTCGCGATCGAATCTGCCATCGCCGAGATTGAGGCCCAGGCGAGCGTCGAAAGGGTTGCCGCGCTGGAAAGGAGGAAGGAGCAAAGACAGAAGATCATTCGAAAGGTCTGGATCAACGTCTCCAAGGCCGTTGGGATTGTCCTGTGTCTCCTGGCACTCCGATGGATCATTGGATTCATCGGACAAACGGTGGGCACGGAGAAATCCTACCCGAACGTGATCGAAACAAATTCTGTAGCCATCCTCTTTGTGGGCGCCCCTTCCCAGGAGGCGGCAGCCGGAATCGGACGCTGCCTCGTGGAAGAGCGTCTTGCCGCCTGTACAAACATCATCGACGGAACGTGTCTGCGGTCACCTGCAGGCGAACCCGTTCCAGAAGCCTTGATGGTCATCAAAACCGCCCGTCGAAAACTCAAGTTACTCGTTACGCGTGTTCGTGAACTCCACATGAACCCGACACCAGAAATCATCCCATACCCCATCGATCAGGGACTCAAATCGTACGTCCACTGGATACTTGAAAGCACTGACAGCAAGCCGTGGTGGGTACGGAAGTAGATACACCTCGGCCTCATCGAGCAACATGACCTGGGATCTCAAATGAACCAGAACGCCAGCCATACGATTGGCATCGACCTGGGCGGCACCAACGTAAAGGGCATACTCGTCTCGCCATCGGGTGAAGTCGTGGCCAAAGACCTGTGCCCTACCAATCCCGAGCGCGGCCCGGAAGGTGTCGCCGGAAGAATTGGCGAACTCATCGACAAACTTCTCTCGGTCAGCGATCTCTCACGTCAAAACGTCTCGCGAATAGGCATCGGCGTCCCAGGTGTTACGACGGCAGAAGGAATCGTCGTCCTCGCACCTAACCTCGACTGGCACCACATCCCGTTCAAGTCCATCCTGACCGCACAATTGGGGATCCCGGTGGAAATCGACAACGACGCGAGCGTTGCCGCTCTGGGCGAGGCCCGTTTCGGCGCAGGAAAGGGTTGTGAATCTCTCGTCCTGCTCACATTGGGTACGGGAATCGGCGGAGGCATCGTCCTCAATGGCGAAATACATCACGGCTCCTCCTTTTCTGCCGGCGAAATCGGTCACGTCTGTCTCGAACCGGATGGCCCGATCTGCGGATGCGGAAAGCTGGGGTGTCTGGAAGCACTGACTGCGGGACCCGCGATGATCCGATATGTGAAAGAGGCGATCAAGCAGGGTCGGCCCTCATCTCTCTCAGATGCCGGGGTCCTCACACCGGAGCTCATCTGCAACGCCGCCGGGGACGGTGACGACCTCGCAATGGAAACGGTTTTGCGTGTGACACGTTATCTCGGCATCGCAATCGCCAACGTCATCAACCTCATCAGTCCCGACATCGTCGCAATTGGCGGCGGTATTTCCGCCGCAGGTGACCTGTTGCTGATACCAATTGTGGAATCGGCCAGGGCGTACACGTTGGAAGGAATGTTCGAGCACACTCAGATTGTATTGGCTACACTGGGGAATGACGCCGGGGCGCTGGGCGCTTCGCAGTTGGTGTGAATGTGGTCGCCTGCGGCATTACCGGTAATGTCGGATCTAGCAATGGCCAAGAGGTATGAATGCAGGGGCGACCCGGTGGGTCGTCCGCATTTGGAGACACCTGAAAATAGCCAAGGGGTATTAGATGTGGAAAGGGCGACCCAACGGGTCGCCCTCTTAAAATTGATCGCAAGCAATCGCCCAAGCGCTACATCTCCAAATCAGCCATGACCGAACGAATGTATCGCAGGTCTTCCTGGGCGAACCATTCACGGTCACCGGGGCGAGGTGCTTCGACACAGACGGGACCATTGAATCCACGCTCTTTCAGCAATTTCAGAAACTCGCGATTGTTGATAATCCCATCGCCAAGACCGACCGGATTTCGTCCACCGGCAAACGGCAGCGAATTCTTCAGGTGAACCATGTACAGACTTTCTCCCAGGGTGGAAATCGTATCCGCCAGAGAAGGCGCCTTGGGGAAATAGATCATATTGCCATAGTCCAGATTCGCTCCCACGCCTTTGTAGCCAATCATATCGATGAGCTTCATGGCCGGATCCGGAAGATCGTGCACATAACCCATATGGATTTCGAAGGCCAGTTTGAACCCCAGCTCCTCGGCCTGCGCACCCAGCGGTTTAAATCCCTCAGCCGCCCACTCGTAGTGCGCTTCAGTCGCAGCTCCCGAACCGTGAAGGTGATAGTCCGAACCCGCAGCCTTTGGATCTGAACTCCTGAGTGAACCCGCCATGATATTGCACACCGTCAAATCAATCTTCGAAGCAGCGAGTTTGTAGAATGCCAGCCCTTCCTCAACGGCCTTTTCTCGAGCGCCTGCATCGTCGGTCGTTAACTCGATACCGGGACCGCCGAACAACACGTGCTTCAGTCCGGATTCCTCGGCAGACTTTGCAATGGAATCCACATACTGCTCCGGCGTCTCATCTTCCCCTTTTCTGAAGCGTCTGAACTCGATTCCGTCGTACCCCCACCCCACTGCCTTCTTGCACATCTCGGAAATCGTCTGTCCCTGTTCGCAATAGTTGACGTGCAGAATAACCGGTAATCCCATAAACCCATCTCCTTTTCAGTTGATCAACCTCATCCACAATTCTCCCTGCGACTCTAATCTACTGAATCTCTTAGCACCGTCAACCTTATTAAACAAGAACAGGAGCTCAGGTTTAGATCCCGTAGAGTTCACCCAGGAGATATAGGTTTACCGGACCGCACACTCTCGGAGATCGCCTCCAGCACCTGGATCGCCCTGAGTCCATCCACCATACTCGCCACCGGCTGCTTCCCTGACAGAACACATTGTGCAAACTGAGTCAGCTCCTCCAGATATCCTCCGCCATGATATCCACCGGACTGCTCCGCCGGAGACCAGTTTTGAAACGCGTGCGTATCATAGTTAGGTGAATTCTCTCCGCTCCAGTACGGAGGCCCTGTCTTGCTGATCTCCCGGTTGTTCCGCGTCTCGATCACGCCACCGCCTGTTCCGAACAGTCGGTGTCCAAACCAGTAGGGTGATCGCGAAGCCATCGACAGAACTCCTGTTGCACCATTGGCAAAGCTCACTGTCACCGAACAGGAATCGAAGGTTTCATCCGTGTGTTTCGCAGAGGCATATACTTCTTCGACTTCTCCCATATATGCACGTGTGCAGTCGACCAGGTGGACCGCCTGCTGAAATAGGTAGGAATTCAGCGCATCCAGATTCCCCCATTCTTCGCCTGAATTGCTTGTGGGACCTGGTGCATAGAAGGAACCATAGCAGTGGCTTGGTTCACCAAATCTCTCACCCGACATAACCTCGCGAGCCTTCCGTGCGGGTTGCGAGTGACGCCAGTGCGTGCCCATCATACCGAACGCGCCTCCGTCTTCCGAGGCCAGAACCAGTTCCATAGCGTCTTCACTGCTCAGCGCTGGAGGTTTCTCCGTAAAAACATGAATGCCTCGTCCTAACATCTCCCTTGTAATTGGCTGCATCATTGTCGGGGGGCCCACTACGGCGACTGCGTCAGGGGATTCCTTCTCGACCATCTCCGCAAAGTCAGTGTAATGAGCTTTGACCCCCCAGCGATTGGCTGCCCGTCTCGCGAGGGATTCATCGCGATCGCACATGGCGATCAGCTCGATCTCTTCTGCAAGGTGCGCATTGGATTGAATGGTTCGGCTGGAGTGTCGGCCGCAGCCTATGAATCCAAGGCGGAGTTTGGTGGAATTATTAGTGGACATTCTTCCTCCTTTAGTTTGTCCGCATTGGTCAGGATCCGATCACGCGCCGAAGACAGAAGCAAACGGAAGGATTCCGGTGGGGCTTCCTTCCCCCGGACAGGATTGACTTTCCTGCGAAATATATCTAAATTGGATTAAATATGAATCCACAATGGAGGCAAAATGAATCTATCCATCAAGAACGTGCCCGAAGCCCTGGTGGAGCAGCTTCGAATCCAGGCCCGGCGCAACCATCGCTCCCTCCAGGGTGAGCTCCTGAGTATCCTCGAGCGGGTCGTTCACCCATCTACGCTGACCCTTGATCGTGCACATCAGCAGATCAAAGCGCTGGGTTTCGAGACCGGGGATGACGCGCTGGAGATGATACGTGAGGACCGCGATGGCCGCTAGTGTCGCAGATACCTCCGTCCTGGCGGCACTTGTCTTCCAGGAAGCTCGGT
>CAVOEZ010000225.1:0-6735 GCA_963694355.1 Latescibacteria bacterium UBA2968
TACAGGTCTCCACCAGCACCGGTGTTGTGGTCTCCCTTTTGGGCATCGGTCAATATTTCGGTTGGGATTTTTTGGATATCCCAACGGTGGGAAATCCCAGCGCAACATTCGGCTATCGAAACTTCGCCGCCAGCTACCTTGTCGTGTTAATCCCCGCCGCCATTGCTTACGGATTGGGGGCCACGCGCCTTCGAAACCAAACCCTCTGGTGGATTGCAGCTACCCTGATGTCCCTTTTTCTGATCTATACCCGTACAAGGGGAGCCTGGGCGGGTCTGGGTATGTCGCTACTGCTCACCGGAGTTGCATTGGGGTTCGCGGTAGTGCGCCGAGGGCTGTCGCTTCCGACCAGGATCTATTCCCTGACGTCCCTCGTACTTCTGGTGGGCGGACTCGCGCTGTCCGCCACCATTCAAAGCAGCATGGGCAAAACGGGGAAATTTGGATTCGATGAGCGCAAGTCAGACGCCCTCACGACACTCACCAGGACCTTTTCGCCCGGCGACGCACGCGGTAGACTCGTAGTCTGGAAACATACCCTGGAAATGGTTCTGGACCACCCATTTGGAGTAGGCCTGGGAGGATGGCAATACGAATACCCGCAATACGACAGGGGCGACTGGATCTCCAGCAACACGGCACCCCAGCGACCGCACAATGACTTCCTTTGGATCCTGTCCGAAACGGGATTCCCTGGACTAATTTGCTATCTCATGATCTTAGTGTGGATGTGCAAGTCTGTTTGGGCTGTGCTGTCCTCCCGTCCCGGATCTCGTGACACACTCTATCTGCTCGGCATTTCGGCAGGCCTCTTCGCACTTCTGGGGCACAGTGTCTTCAGCTTCCCAAAAGAACGAGTTGCGCCATCCATGATGCTGTGGCTCGGCTTGGGAATGGTCTCGATTCTCTCCAGTCATCAAAGGGCTGAGTCTGGAACTCGCACAACAGCATCTCCGGTCCTGCCCGCACTGCTGGCCTGCCTGCTCGTTGCTGCCATGTCCATCACTTACCGCCAGATCCGCTTCGATACCCATTACCTGCAGGCCTTGATCGGTTGGCGCAATTCGAACTGGCCCGGTGTCACTCGGGAAGCGGAGCAGGCGCTCAGCTGGGGCCGCCTCAATCACCGTATCTTGCTGCTTAAGGGTCTTGCCCACCATAAAATGGGAAACCTGAAAACCGCAGAACAGTCCTACCTGACTGCCCTCAGATACCACCCGAATGCGGGGCACTCTGCCCTCGGAGCAGTCTACCTGGACCTTGGCCGAAACCAGATGGCTGCCCAACACTACAGAATTGAGTTCAACCTCTATCCGCGCTCCTCGGATGCGGCGGTGGGACTTGCCCGTGCATACGAAAGAATGGACAGGAAAGATGAAGCACTGAATCTGCTCAAGCAAGCCGCCGAGATCTCTCCCACATCGGTAGAGATTCACGCACGACTGGGTCAGACGCTCCAGTCTAGAGGGGAACTGTTGCCGGCGCTGGAGGCCTTCCAGGCGGCATTCCGGCTGGAACCGGACAATCCTAGAAACTATAACAACATCGGAGCCGTTCTGGCCGCTATGTCTCGCCATTCAGACGCAGAACTAGCGTTCAAACTCGCGATCCAGGCCAACCCGACCTATGCGCGTCCGCATCACAACCTGGGCGATCTCTATGCCGCTACAGGTGACACGATCAAAGCGATTCGTTCATACGAAAACTTCGTCAGTCTGTGGCAGGGCGATCCCGGTTATGTGGAATTCACGCAGCGCAAGATAAACGCGCTCAAAGGGGCGAACTGATTGGGCAACGCCGGAAATCATCGCTCAGAACAAGCTGTGACGTGGATAACCAGCTGTATTTTGGCCCTGGTTCCATTGGTATACTGGTCGAATCTGAGGGATTATACACTCCCGCCCAAACTGCTGGTCTTCCAGGTAGGGTTGATGGTGCTCTATGCATACTGGATCAAATGGGGACCCCGATCAATCAGTTTAACGTCTGCAGGCCTTCCTGCACTGGCATATCTGATCGCGAATATCGTATCCTTGCACACAGCATACGATCCCGTCGCAGGTCTGCTGGAGATCACCAGGGTGCTCAGTGGACTCCTGCTGTTCATTGCCCTGGCAAATTTGCTTTCCCCATCGCAACTGCCCGGTTTGCTGAGAGTATGGCTCGTTACTACCGTTGTCATTTCAGCGTTGGGTATCGTGCAGCATCTGGGGTTTCGGCCATTCCACATGCCATCGGCGGGCTTCCCGAGTGCCACCCTGGGGTTCAGAAACATCGCTGCCATGTATCTCATACAAAGCCTCCCCTTCGCGGTGGCCTTCCTCGCCATTTCCAAAACCCGGCGCGACCGAATCCTGTCCGGCATCGCGCTGTCCGCAATGACCGTCTTTCTTGTATATACCCGAACACGGGGCGCCTGGGTCGGTCTGCTGGTAGCCATCTACTCAAGTGTCGGACTCTGGACACTGGGTTCCTTGCACAGGAACCGACGAACGCTCTACCTCTGCCTGTTCCTGCTCAACCCGGCCCTGTTGGGAGGAATTTTGGGAGCGCCCGTCCTTATTGGAATGGAACTGCCATTTAAGAACGCGACCTGGGTAGTTATTTCCATCAGCCTGTGCGCCTGGCTCTGGCTGACGATTTCACACCAAATGAAGATTCGGACCATTCCTGTCGATGCGAAACGAATCGGGCTCATCCTGGGCATTGCAGTGATCACCATTTTCCTTGCCCTCTTGCCCACCCGATTGCCCAAAATTGGGCCGCAGAGTGTGGATGAAAAGAAGGCAGACCTTTCGGCAGCGGTTTCCTCACTGTTCTCGGAAGATGGCGGCCGAGGGCGCAAGACAATGTGGCGACACACAGTGAGCATGTTCTCCGAATCACCCGTTTTCGGGGTAGGTCCGGGAAATTGGTCTGTGCATTACCCTCGCTTCGACCGGGGGGACAGGGTCACCTTTGGCGCCGCCCCAGAGCGCCCGCACAACGACCTCCTCTGGATCCTTTCCGAGACCGGTCTTCCTGGCCTGCTCTGTTACCTGTGGCTTGCCATATCTGTACTGCGAAGGGCTTGGGGTCTCCTGCAATCTCACAGTGAACGTGTGCGCTGGTTGGCGGCAGCTTGCCTGACCGGTCTGCTTGCAATCACCATTCACAGTCTGTTTTCCTTTCCAAAGGAACGGATCACACCTACGGTGTTTTTCTGGGTGGCTGTTGGGTTGCTTTACGTTTTGGAACCCAGACAGAAATCAAGTAACAGAAAGAAGAATCTGCGGCCTGTTCTGGTTGTGGCAGTCATCCTCATATCCTTGCAAATCCTTTTCACAATCAAAGTTGTAGGCTTTGAACACGAAATGAAGCACGCGGTAAGTGCGGAACGCAGAACAGACTGGAAGGGTGTAGCTGGAGCAACCGAAAAGGCTCTGATGTTTGGTGCTTTCCATCCCGAGGTGGTGCATCTCCGGGGCTATGCACTGAACCAGATTGGTGAATTTGAGAGTTCCCGTGGACTCTATACGGAGGCCTTGCATCGCAGGCCCTATGATATTCAGATGCTGAATGGAATGGCCATTGCTTGCCAGAATTTGGGCCTCGATGAAGAGGCAATTGCGCATTATCTACGTGCACTTGACACAATTCCGGATTTGGCCGACGTTTGTTTTAACCTTGCCGGGTTGTACGCGAGAATGGGCAATCTGGACGAGGCGATCCAGACATTTCTTCGAACCATCGAGCTTCGGTCGAACGATGCACAATCTTACTACGCGCTGGGCGAATTATTTTCTCGTACCAACCGCACGGGAGACGCGATCCAGGCCTACAAGGCCTTCATTCACCATTGGAATGGGGATCCCAGATACAACGACATCGCCAGAAACAGAATAAAGCAGCTCAGCTCCGAAAATCCTCAACAGGATCATTGATTTGAAGAACTACAGCCAAATGGGTCAAGGAATCTCGCTTGCAGCGTTTTGCATCATGCTGAGCGCTGTGCCTTTGGCGATTGTCCCCATCCCCATCCTGTTTCCCTACGGAATTTATGAGTACGCCCTGTGGCCCAAAGCGTTGGTCCTTCACCTTTCCATTACGCTGGGCATTGTAGGCTGGATGGTCCAAACCAGGTGGGGACAGAACACGGAATTTGTCAGAAGTCCATTGACTCTACCTTTGCTTTGTTTTCTTGGACTTGCCGCGGCCTCCTCCTGGAACACCACACATCCGGCCGATACGCTCTTTGAACTCTTCAACCTGGCCGCCATGGTATCGCTCTACCTTGTCACTGCCAATACCATAGCCGAATCAAAAATTCGAACTTTGCTGTGGGTCAATACAGCAACAGGATTGGTCGTTGCTTTGATCGGCATCTTGCAATATCAAAACATCGCGTTCGTGGGCATTCCATCGAATGGTCCTCCTGGCGCCACATTCGGATACCGAAATTTCGCAGCCATGTATCTGATTTGTGCACTCCCGCTCTCCGGTTTGATGTTCTTGATTTCTCGCAGCACCCCGGCAATCGTCCTGTCAGGCCTTTCCACCGCACTTATGGGTGTATTCCTCATTTACACACGGACACGCGGCGCCTGGCTTGGGATCGCTTTGGGAATTGTTCTTGTCAGTATGGTCTCCCTTCACCTACACCGGGTGGGTACGGGACGCTTCCAGCTTCGCAGATTGCTCTTGGGAGTCGGGTGGTCCTTTTCAGCGTGGGTGATTTATTTCTGGACGGGACACCCATTGCTATGGGTAGTTGTCTCTGCTGCGCCTGGTTGGGCGCTCACTGCGGAATGCCTAAGTCATACAGCGGCGGAGAACCGCAGGTATCATTTCTGGCTCTATCTTTTTTTAACGGCCTCCACGGGCGGATTCGGAGCGATCGTTTTTGTGTGGATCCAGAAGGCCCTGGGAACGTTCGACAATACCAGAAAAGCGGTTGGTCTGACCTGCGTTGGGGTTATCCTTGTTCTTTCTTTGCTTCCCGCCAGATTCAATGATCGGGGATTGCAGCGTTTCGATGAGAATAAGGCGGATGTGGTTACAGCTGTTGCCTCCGTCTTCAAAGATCAGGCCGACCGGGGTCGGCGAGCCATGTGGTTCAACACCCTGGAACTGATCAGAGACCATCCAATTCTTGGTGTTGGCGCTGGAGGATGGAAACGGGCTTATCCCGAATACGACCGACGAGCAATGATCAGGTTGGATTCCATGCCGAGGAGGCCCCATAACGACTACCTCTGGATCGCCTCCGAGTATGGAATTCCAGCCCTTGCCGTTTATGTCTTTTTGCTCATTCTGGCGTTTAAACAACTGTTTCGACTCGCCCGGGAAGGCAAAGACATTTGGCCAATAATTGCTCCGTTTCTCGCCATCAGTCTCATTGCCACTTTGGTCCATGCCGGATTCAGCTTCCCGAGGGAAAGGCCCCAGGCGGCCATGTTCCCATTTCTAATTCTAGGCCTTGCCGCGGCAGGCTCTAATCTGTCTGTGAAACGTTCGTGCCGAGTATCGGGCATTCTGATACTGTCGGTGCTTCTGGTCTCGACTCTGGCTACTGTGGAACTCACACGCAGGTGGATTAACTTCGACAGACATTACCTTGGGGCGCTCTTGGCGGAGGACGATTCCAACTGGAAAAGAGTGACAGAGGAAGTTCATCTGGCACAGCAGAATGGGGTGTTACGCGCGCACCTCCTGGTGCTCAAAGGACGCGCCGAGGAGAAGCAGCAGGATTATGTCTCCGCAGAGAGGACTTACGAGGGGGCCCTGGCTATTGAGCCGCACAGCTGGCACGCACACAACGGCATGGGTGTCGTTTTGAAGCGCCAGGGGCGATACGGCGAGGCGAAGATGCATTACGAAGCCGCGCTGAAAATATTTCCAGGTGCCAGAGTGGTGTGGAATAATCTGGGCGCGCTCTACAAAAGTATGGGAGACAGGGCAAAAAGTGAATCAGGAGGGATTGAGAGAGCCCGGAGCTACTACCAGAATGCGGAAATGGAATATCAAAAAGTCCTGGACCAGGACCCGTTCGATGCCGGAGCAAATAACAATCTCGGCAACATATACAAGGCCCGAATGCAGCCTGACAGCGCCGCCGTATACTATGAGCGAGCACTTGAGGCCAAGCCGGACCTTGCCCAGGCGCATCACAATCTGGCGGATTTGTATAGGAGGAAGCGGGATTTTAAGAAATCAGTCCTGCATTTCAGACAGGCTGCCGAATTGAATCCGGGTGAAGCCCGTATTTTTTTGGGGCTCGGTCAAACACTTGAAGCTGTTGCGGATTTGCCTGGTGCGAAGGAGGCATTCGAAACTGCGCTGTTGCTCAAGCATGATTTTTCGGAAGTGCATTTCAGCCTGGGTAACCTGCTCTTTGATCTGGGGAGACACGACGCTTCACTTCAGCGGCTCGAAAGATTCCTTGAACTCTGGAAGGGTGACCCGAAGTTTACGGAGTTTGCACAGATGAGGATTACAGCCTGTAAAAAAAGGATCGGAAAAAATAGGGGTGCGAAGAACGCACCCCTATCACCATAGTCCAGATTTAAGAAACCTTAACGTATTTGACGAAAGCTTTCGAATCTTCGGGCTTTCTGATCCTGATACTCCACCACCACCAGGGAAAGCACCCCCAGCACAACTAGTGAAATACCAACAAACGGAATTACCCAGAAACCCATACCTTGTTCCCTTCGATAGAATGCGAGATGTTACGATTCCTCCCTGGTTAGTTTA
>CAVOEZ010000226.1:0-6727 GCA_963694355.1 Latescibacteria bacterium UBA2968
CGTGCAAGATCGACGAAGATGACACGGGCGAGATCTGGATCAGCAGTTATGGGACGGCCGATCTCACCAGCTTCAATCCAAGCACGAACGCCTTCACGCGTTACGGCAGGTTGGACGAAGTGGACATGTACGCGAGCTGCTATGTAAACAGTGACGGCACGGTCGCCAGTGTGATTATGCAGACCAAACCTCACGTGGTGGTGCTGGATCCCAAGACCGGGTTGAAGAAGACCGTTGGCCCTGTGATCACAAGAGGAGAGGGCACTCTGACGGTCCACCGGGGCAGCGACAATCATCTGTATATCGATTCCAGCGAGGGCAAGTTCAGAATCAAAGGGATGAACGCTATACCGGTGCAGGAGATTGTTCCAGCAGAACCCGTTGTGGATACCCTTCCGGATGGCAGCACGTTTCGTTTCGTAGACGCGGTTGAGCAGACTTGCAGGATTCTGGAGGTGACTGACGCCAACGGGAACGCACGGACCTTCGATCTTGAATTCGAAGCGGCTGGCACGGATATCTTCTGTCTGCACGGTGGACCGGACGGATGCGTATACGGCTCGAGCGTACTGCCGGAGCGACTGTTCAGACATAATCCGAATGACGGAGAATTGATCGACCTCGGAATTTGTTCGACCTGTACCGGCGAAGCCTACTCGATGGGCAATCTGGACGGGAAAATGTATATCTCATCCTACCCGGCAGCGAAGATCTCGATTTACGATCCTTCCCAGGGATACAATTTTGGGGAAGAACCCGGGAGCAACCCCAGAGATATCGGCCGCATAGACAATATTTCCTACCGACCCAGATCGACACTGGCCGGGCCCGGTGGAAAGGTATGGCTGGCTTCGATTCCTGATTACGGGATGTGGGGCGGACCCCTGGCGTACTATGACCCAAAGACGGAAGAGAAAAAGTCCTATTACCGGATCGTGGGGGACGGGAGTTGCTATACACTCGCTTATCTGGAGCAGGAAGACCTGATCGTTGTGGGAACCAGTATCTCCGGAGGCAGCGGTACTCAGGCAAAGGTGGATCAGGCGATCCTTTTCCTGTTCGACCACAAGAAAGAAGAAAAGGTGTGGGAGGGCACTCTGGATCGCACCGTACATCAGTTTACCGCCCTGGTGACCGGTGTGGATGGACGTGTATACGGGACAGTCCGGGGTGGCGACGATCCAGCAGAGATATTCGTTTTCGATCCTGAGTCGAGAAGTTTTGGAGAGCGTGTTGCGGCGCCTGACGGCGGACCGGTTGATAACGGTCTGCAGAATGGCCGCGACGGAAAGATTTACGGCGTGACGAGCACCTGCATTTATCGCATCGATCCAGATACGCTGGCTACAGAGGTGATCGTTGTGTTCGAGGAGCCCCTGAAAGGACACGCGGCAGCCGGACCGATTCTTGGAGACAAAATCTATTTCTCTTCCGGTCATCGTCTGCTGGCATCGAAGATCTTCTGATCAACAGGACCGGTATGGATCAGGACTCAAAATCAGAATCTTACTGGAAGCCGGAACCCGAGTTGCGTCAACATCTGTACGATGCGGTTCCGGGTATTCTGGACAGCCAGAAGGCAAACGGTCAGTTCGGGACAGAGCCCTGGATTCCCGCAGACCAGAATGTGCTGCTTCCGCTTTCGGCCGCGTGGGAATTGCCGGACAGCCCATATTTCCGGGACGATCGGGTATTGGAATCGATTGTTCGCGGTGGGAATGCACTGATTAATCAACAGGATGCCGACGGCGCCTGGACGAACCGGAAGAAGGAGGGCTCGACCTGGGGACAGCACCACATGCCCTGGACATACAGCCGTTGGATCCGCGCCTACCATCTGATTCGTGCAGCAGTAGATGAGCCCTCGAGGAAGCGTTGGGACGAGGCGCTGCTGTTGGGCTTCGAGGCGATCAGCAAAGCCTATTTCACCCGAATGCACAATCAGCCGGCGCATTTTGCGATGGCACTCTATTGTGCCGGTGAGGTATTCGGGAGAGCTGAATGGAAGAAACAGTCCGCGGAGTTCATGGCCCGTGTTGCGGACGATCAAACACCACACGGCTGGTGGGCAGAACACGGTGGCCCTGTGGTGAGTTACAATTTTGTGTATATGGAGGCGCTCGGGACCTATTTCGGTATGTCCGGGGATGAATATGTTCTGGATGCACTGGACCGGGGGGCCAGGTATCATGCAAATTTCACCTATCCGGACGGCAGCGTTGTTGAAACCGCCGATGGACGCAATCCCTATCAACGCGACATAAGATTGCGTGGTCCCGGATTCAGCCATACGGCAATCGGCAGGGGGTATCAGGCGCGACAGCATGCCCTGTTCAGGAAGACCGGGAAACTGTTTTCTGCCGACTACGCCGCGCATGAGTTGCTGTATGGAGGGGAGGGTCCGACCGAGGAGACGACGGCTGAGCGACACAGGCATGTTTACAGAATGGGTGATGAGGTGGGCATCTTACGACACCGTCCATGGCTCTGCTGCGCGTCTGCCATCGCCCTGCCGCCGCCAGATACGAGATGGGGACAGGACCGGCAGAATTTCCTGAGTGTGTTTCACGACGACATCGGGTTGATTCTGGGCGGTGGGAATACGAAGCTTCAGCCGCTTTGGAGCACGTTTACAGTGGGTAATACTTCGCTGATGCGGCACATACCCGGGGACGACGATCCAGACTTCAGCCCAAGAGACGGACTGGTTCATGTGCCGGAAAAGGCGACCTATGAGGTATCAGAACATTGTCTGAATGTGGAAATGACTTACGGTGACGTGGGCTGCAAGGTCGCGTCGGAAGTGGTAGACGAAACAGAGATCCACCTCATCTATGAGACTTCAGGTCATGCCAATTTGCCGGTGGAGGCACACGTTCCACTTTTTCGACAAACGGATGCCGTGGTGACACTTTCGTCCGGCATTTCTTTAGCTCTGGATGAAACGCCATTCGAGCACACCGGTGAGGATTGGCTCGAACACGGGGGATACCGACTCTACATACCCCGCATTGCCCGACTGATGTGGCCGGCAATGCCCCACAATCCATATCGGAAAGGTGGGGAAGGCACTGTCGAGGAGGGTTTGCTTGTGGTTGCCGTTCCCTTTCCGACTGGTATCGACAGGCAGGTTCTGAGACTGAAGACAAGCAGCTCCTGAAAGAAGAGTCATGGCCAGGTAGCGGTTTTACAATAAACAGGAGTAAACCATGAGCACGTGGAAACCGGAACCGGAATTGCGGCAGACGCTGTATGACGCTGTGCCGGGGATTCTCGAATCCCAGAGACCAGATGGACAGTTTGGTACAGACCCATGGATTTGCCGAGATCAGCACATGACGTTTCCTCTGGCTGCGGCCTGGTCCTTCGAGGACAGTCCCTACTATCAGGACGAAAAGATCCTTGAAGCGATTGTTCTGGGAGGAGACGCACTGATCGACGCGCAGGATGAGAACGGTATGTGGATGTTCAGGAAGAAGGATCATTCTACCTGGGGGCCGATCTACATGCCCTGGACCTACAGCAGGTGGATCAGGACCTACCTGATCGTCCGGAAAGCGATGTCACAAGAGGCGCAGGACCGATGGAACAAGGGTCTGCTGCAGGGCTTCGAGGGCATCAGTAAGACGGCTTTGGAACGGATTCACAATATTCCCACTCACCACGCCATGTCCCTGTACTACGCGGGCATCGTTTTCGATCGGGAGGATTGGAAGGCACAGGCGACTGAATTCATGTCTCGTGTGGTAGATGCGCAGTCCGAACACGGATGGTGGACGGAGAATATGGGTCCAGTCGTGGCGTACAATTTTGTGTATTCGGATGCGTTCGGTGTTTACTATCACGCGTCGGGAGATCCCGTGGTGCTGAAAGCGCTGGAACGGGCAGCACGCTTCCACGCGAATTATACTTATCCTGATGGAAGCTCGGTAGAGACCGTTGACGAGCGGAACCCGTATAAGGAAGGTGTCCACATCGGGAATCCGGGATTCAGCCACAGCACCGTGGGACGTGGATATCTTGCCAGGCAGCACAGACTCCTGATCGAAACCGGAGAGCCGTTCGATGTAGACTATGTGACAAATATGCTTCTCTACAGTGCGGAGGGTGAAACCGAAGCACCAGGATCCGGATCGGACACCTACGCTTACCGGATGGATCAGGATGCGGTGATCTCACGCAAATCGTCGTGGTTCACCAGCATTTCCGCATATGCCTGTCCCATGGATGCGAACCGATTCAGACAGGACCGACAGAATTTCGTCAGCGTTTTTCACGAAAAGACCGGGTTGATCGTGGGAGGAGGGAACACCAAACTTCAGGCTCTTTGGAGTACTTTCTCTGTAGGCGACACCTCGTTGATGGTGAACACTGGAGATGATCCGGATCCGAATTTTGGACCCTTCGACGGTTTGATCCATATTCCGGAAACAGCGTCACTCGGCGGAAGCGATGAGGTTCCTGAACTTAGCCTTGGATACGGATCTGAAACGTGCAAGGTGGCTGTTCGCCCTGAAGATGATCAGACGCTTACGTTGGTTTATGAGGCGACTGCCAATTCTGGAATGGCTGTTGAGGGGCATGTCACTCTTATGCCACACCTTGGTGCATCGCTGACCTCCTCAGCGGGGAAACTGGAAGCACTGGGTGAAGAGGCGATAGAATGGGCAGGAGGAGAAGGGGGTTATGTGGAACACGCCGGATGGCGTCTCTCCCTGCCGGAAGGGTCGAGGCTGATCTGGCCGGCCTTGCCGCACAATGCATATCGAAAACTGGGAGACGCAACAGTGGAGGAAGCCCGGCTTGCACTGGCACTGGCATTTTCGAGCGAAAGACCTCGATACGAGCTCAAACTGGAGATCAAATAGCCGCAACCATAGATAGAAGGGTATGAAATGGGTGAGAAGATAAAGAAGACCGACGAAGAATGGCGTGAGCAGCTTTCGGAAATGCAGTATCAAGTTACCCGGGAACACGGAACGGAGCGGGCCTTTACGGGAGAATACGACAGCTTCAAGGGCAACGGGATTTATCTCTGCGTCTGCTGCGGGAACGAGCTGTTCGAATCGGATAAGAAGTTTGACTCTGGTTCGGGGTGGCCCAGTTTCTGGCAGCCGATGTCGGACGATAAAGTCGAGGCGGTTACAGATTCCAGTCACGGAATGGTCCGGGTAGAAATCAAATGCAGCCGATGCGATGCGCACCTGGGCCACGTATTCGATGACGGGCCACAACCCGCCGGACAACGATACTGTATGAACTCTGCATCGCTGAAATTCAAGGGTGAAGGTTGAGCGCCGTAGTCCGGCATCTTGTATTTGGATGGCGCGTGCGTGACTTGCCCGAGCAGATTGGCGAGTTCTTCATGGATGGCGCCATTTTGAGGAACACCACTTGGCAGCGTTGACGGTTACGAAATCGATCCAGAGACGAATTACCGCCACACTTTTCGTGTGCCAGAGCTTTTTCGGTGCAACAACGATCCTCGCGTTCACGCTGATGTCCGTTATTGCGTCCCGGATGACCGGAAGCGACAGCGCCGCCGGTGTTCCGCCTACGATGATGCTTCTTGGGCGAGCACTTGCGGCGTATCCTGTTGGCTGGATGATGGACAAAGTTGGCAGGCGGTTGGGCCTGTCCCTCGGGTATCTACTGGGTGTGTGTGGTGGTCTGCTGGCAACCTATTCGATTGATCAAGGGCTATTTTCCGGATTTTGTGCCGGCGCCGCCCTGTTGGGGATGGGCCGTGGCGTGAGCGAGCAGGTGAGGTTCGTAGCCGCCGAGGTGCATTCTGTGGATCGAAGGGCAAAGATGATCGGTTTGATCGTATTTGCAGGAACGATCGGCTCGGTCGGCGGTCCCTTGCTCGTAGGTCCTTCCGGAAAGATTGGCATGATGTATGGTCTTGTGGAATATGCAGGACCCTACTTTGTAGGGGCGATTTTCAGTGCTTTGGCGCTGCTCTTTTCGTTCGCCTTTCTTCGTCCCGATCCGCTGGAAATCGGACGTGCGCTAGCAGCAGGAGAGGGCGAACAGAAATCAGAAGGACCAGCCCGCGCCATGCGAGAGATCTTTTCCGGCGGCATGGTTCGTCTTGCGATTTTGTCGATGGTGGTAGGTCAACTGGTGATGACGCTTCTGATGGTGATTACACCGCTTCACATGGATCACCATCACCACGGAACGCATGAGATCTCGCTGGTGATCATGGCCCACACCCTGGGAATGTATGGTCTGGCGAGCGTGACTGGCTGGCTCGTGGACAGGTATGGGCGCATCTTCATGGTCGTGGCAGGCGCTCTGGTGCTGATCGTTTCGGCCGTTCTGACGCCGTTTTCCGTTGGTGTGCCCATGATCGCCCTGGCTCTCTTTCTGCTTGGTCTGGGCTGGAATTTCTGCTTTATCGCGGGCTCGTCCCTCCTGGCCAACTCCCTGGGTTCCGAGGAGCGCGGCAGGGCACAGGGCGCAAGCGAAATGCTTGTGGCACTTGGAGCAGGTGCGGGCAGTTTGGGGACAGGTGTCGTTTTCACTGTGGGAGGAATCGCAGGTGTCGGTGGGTTCGGGTTGTTGCTTTCGCTTGCGCTCATCGGGGTCGTCATTTATTACAGGACTGGGAAGCACAGAGTGAGCCCTGCTGTTGCAGAGGCCCGCGACTGATTGAAATTTGAGGAGGTTTTCAGCATGAAGGCATTTCTCGACTCGACAGATGTATTGATGGATGGTCCAG
>CAVOEZ010000227.1:0-6710 GCA_963694355.1 Latescibacteria bacterium UBA2968
GTGAAGCGGATGAGCGGAACGGTGGATCACCTGAGAATCTTCTCCCGGGAGGATCAGGACGAACCGGTGAAGTTTTCCGTGAGTGATGTGGTCAGAACCGGTCTGGGACTGGTGGAGAGACAATTGAAGGATCATGGGATCAGACTCGATGTAAACCTGGAAGAAAATCTCCCCGAGGTTCAGGGTCACCCCCATCAGATTGAGCAGGTTGTGCTGAACCTTCTGAATAACGCACGTGATGCGCTCGATGGCGTAGAAGTAGCGGCAAGGCACTTGATTATTCGCACCGAAGTAGATGATGGTCAGGTTATTCTGGAGGTGGAGGATTCCGGGAAGGGTATCGACCCTGACCACGTTGGCCAGGTGTTCAGACCCTTTTTTACCACCAAAGTTGCGGGAGAAGGGACGGGGTTGGGTCTGTCCATTTCCTACGCGATCGTGAGTAAACACCAGGGCGAAATCAACTGTGAAAGTCAAGTAGGTGCAGGTACATTGTTCAGGGTCAAACTTCCAGTTTCCGCTTCTTAGGCCCTAATCTTTCACGTAGAATTCAATTCTTCCGAAGGTTACTCGATGGGTGCGCAAAATTCGCAACTTTCCATACTTGTCATCGATGACGACCCAGATGTCTTACGAACTCTGGGTGGATTTCTCGAGCGGCGCGAGCACAAGGTTCAGATGGTTGAGCGAGCCACCGAAGGTCTTAAGGCGCTAAAGAGTGGGAAACCGGATGTCGTCATCACGGATCTCAAGATGCCGGAGATGGACGGTTTCGAGGTTCTTGAACGGGTAAGAGAAATATCACCGTCGACCGAAGTGATTATGATTACCGCATTTGGAGATATTGCAGGAGCGGTGCGCGCGATTCGGGAAGGTGCATTCGACTTCTTCACCAAACCTCTGGATGTCCAGGCGCTCGATGCTGCACTTCAGCGAACCCTTCGGTTTCATGCGTTGAGGAAGGAGAAGGACAGGTATCGGGAAAGGCTGGACCGGATGGGTACGGAGGCCAGACAGCAATACGGTCTTCCTGCCATTATTGGTGAAAGCCCGGAGATCGAGGTCATTCGTAATCTCATCGAGCAGGTCTGTAAAACAGACACCACCACCGTTCTGATTCAGGGAGAGACCGGGACCGGCAAGGAACTGGTAGCCCGTGCGATTCATCACGAGAGCGATCGGGCAGATGGACCCTTTGTGGCGGTAGACTGCTCAGCAATTCCCCAGGCTCTGGTGGAGAGCGAATTCTATGGGCATGTTAGAGGGGCTTTCACCGACGCACGCCAGGAGAGGAAAGGGCATTTCGAACAGGCGGATGGGGGCACTTTATTTCTCGATGAGATCGGCGATATGGACCCTGCGATGCAAGCCAAATTCCTGAGGACCCTGGAGGAACGACGCATTCGACCTGTTGGCGGTACCGCAGAAGTATCAGTGGACATACGTGTGGTATCGGCTTCCAATCAGAACCTGCTCAACTCAGTAACTGAAGGAAGTTTTCGCGAAGATCTCTATTACCGACTGAATGCATTTACAATCCAACTCCCTTCTCTCAGGGAGCGCTCTGCCGACATTCTTCCGCTAGCCAGTCATTTTCTGACACGATACGCTCAGGAATTGAGGAAGCGGATTACCGGGTTCGACCCGGTGGTTCAAGCTATGCTGCAAGCCCACGCATTCCCTGGAAATATCAGAGAGCTGCGCAATTTGATCGAGCGGGCAGTTATCCTCTGCAGGTCCGATGAAGTGAGTCAGGGCGATCTCCAGTTCGATTACCTGGAAACTCCGGAAGACCCAGTGAAGGCGGAATCCTATCCGATGGGACTAATGAACACGTCTCCGAAGGACCTCACCCTCGCTTCAGTAGAATCAACCTATATCTCGGAGGCTTTGAGCCGCACCGGCGGCAACAAAGCCCGGGCAGCCCGCTTGCTAGGCATCTCCCGCGACGCCCTCCGTCGCAGGATGGAGAAACACGGGCTGCAATAGCCCTGAATCCAGTCCGCTTTGCGCAGGCTGGTGATTACTGCATCTACCGGAATCCCCTGGACGTCGAATGTAAGGGTGTCGCCAACAGTTACCCGCAGGCGTCTCGCGACGTCCTCTGCAGGAGATATGGGTACGGCTTCAGCTCCTGTAGCCGAGGATCGTGTGAAGGTCCCTGAGACGATTTCTTCCGTGTCAAAAAGGTAGTCGCGATAGGTGGTTCGGTATTCTCTCTGCAGGACCCATCGGCTGATTTTGTTTTCCGAATCCTGGATGATTTGCTCAACCGACCTGCCTTTGACGGCAGACAGCCTCATCGTGACAACGGGTACGCGGTGCATCACAGGAAGTCCAAAGGACTCGACCAGAGTGGAGACGTCATCCACCTGGTCCTTTTGTATGTCGAACAGGACCATGTTCGAGCGCGTACCGCTGCCTGCCGCCGACACCTGCTCCAGTAAGGTGTGATGCGTAAGATAAAGTGTGCTGATGAGGAATGTTCCCAGTCCAAGAGACAGGAGAAGGACCCGCGTCTGGTTTTGCGGCCGGTACAGATTCGCCAGTCCCTGCCGCCATACATAATTCCATGAAGCCGGGAAGTATCGTCTTGAGAGAAACATCAGCAGATATGCCACCAGGGTCAGCAATGCGAGGGCGAGGCTCAGGCCCAGCGTGAATCCTGCACCAATTCTGATGCTACCTGTTTGCAGGATCGCAAGGGCACCGATAGAGACAAAGATGGTTACGAAGACCACAACCAGGAGGAGGTCTCGCCTCTTCGTCGGGGACTCGTAGTCTGTTCGCAGAGCGACGAGTGGAGAGATTCGTCTGATCGGTAGAAGGGGCAGGAGGGCGAAGAGGACCGTGAGGATCAACCCGATCGAGATCCCCTGGAGGATGGCAGGCCAGGAGAATGTAACCGGAATTTCGATGGGAAGGATACCAGACAAGACCTCGGGAAGGAGCATCTGGACAAAAATGCCCAGAATGGCTCCGATAGTGGAGCCGCCAAGGCCCAGGGCAGAGGCTTGAATTAGGTAGATGGAAAATGCCTGTGACGAACTGGCTCCGAGGCAGCGCAAGATTGCGACGGTGGCCAGCTTCTGTCGTACGTAGACGTGTATTGCGCTGGCGACACCGACACATCCCAGAATGAGGGCCACGAATCCGACAAGTCCCAGATAGCTGTACAGGTTTCCAAGGGTTCTTCCCATGCGCCAGCGCCTGCTGTCAGCAGTTTCGGTGGTGATTCCCTCGCTGTCCAGCTGCTCGCTGATTCCATCGATCAGCAGCTGCACATCGGTTGAAGCATCCAGTTCGAAGTAGGCGAAATAGGTGACCCGGCTTCCCGGCTGAATCAGTCGGGTTCGTTCGATCGAGGCAAGTGGGATGAAGACCCGAGGTGCCAGGGTCATTGCTGCGAAATTTTCTCCCGGGATCTGCTTGAGCCTGCCACCGATGCGAAAAGTTGTGGAGCCGAGCTTGACGCTGTCGCCCACTTCCGCGCCAAACTGGAGGAGCAGCCCATCGTCCAGCAAGGCTTCTGCACGCTCCTGATAGCTGAGTTTGGCCCGATCGGGTTCGGTGATCAGGTCACCGTAAAAGGGGAACGCACCCGATAAGGCTCTGACTTGAACGAGTCGGGTGCCTCTGTTCCGGGGAAAGTAGATCATCGAATTGAACTGGATCTCTCGAGCCTGCCTGCCGCCAATGGAGTCGATGAGTGATTCAGTGGATTCTTCGAATGGCTGGTTGGCCCTGAAGACCAGATCCGCCCCCAGAAGGGATCTGGCTTGTGTGTTCACGGTGTTTTCGAGGTCGTTCGAGAGGGAACGGATGGCGACGAGTACGGCGACGCCGAGGACGATGGAAGAGAGATAGAGGGCGAGACGTTTCCGGTGCGATCGGCTGTCTCGCCAGGCCATTCGCCAGACCCAGGGATCGAAGGGCAGGAAAGATTTCACGGTTTGTCGACCACGGAATCGGAAATGACCGCCCCGCCCTGGAGTCGTATCACGCGACCGGTCTTCCCTGCAAGGTCCAGGTCGTGTGTTGCGACAACAAGGGTGACGCCGGTTTCCCTGTTCAGGTCGAAGAGGAGGTCTTCGATATTCGTACTGGTATCGGCATCGAGATTGCCCGTGGGTTCGTCGGCAAACAGGATGCGCGGCCGGTTGATAAAGGCGCGTGCAATGGCAACACGCTGTTGTTCACCACCCGAGAGCTGGGCGGGATAGTGGCTCGAGCGATCGGCCAGGCCCACTCTGTCCAGCAGGGAAACGGCCTCTTGCCTGGCCGTTTTGTCGCCCCGAAGTTCCAGTGGTACCATGATGTTTTCGAGTGCGGTGAGGGTAGGTATAAGCTGAAAGTTCTGAAACACGAAACCGACTTCCCGGTTGCGGACCTCAGCGCGCTGGTCCTCAGTGAGGGTGTCGAGGCGGATATCGAGCAAGCTCACCGTTCCCGAAGACGGGTCATCCAATCCCGCACACAGACCCAACAGGGTCGATTTGCCGCTGCCGGACGGTCCCACGATGGCGCAACTGTCGCCCCCTTTCAGTACAAGGGATACATCTACCAGCACGTCCAATGTATGGCGTCCATTCTTGTAGCTCTTCGATAGTCCGTCGATTTTCAGTGCGTTCATGGGCAGTCTGGTTTGGGGATCAGGGTTGAAGAAGGGTCCGTAGGATCATTTGGACACCCCTTTTGGCTGCGGGTTCCCATTTGTTCCTCTCGGTGGGTTGAAATACAGAAGGGACCGATCACTCGGTCCCTTCTCGGTCAGCAGGTAGTAGACGGTATTACTCGTCGGTGACGCAGCCTTCAGATGCCGAGGACACATTCTTGATGTATTTGAAGAGGGTTCCTCGCGTAGCCTTGTAAGGTGGCGCAGTCCACCCGGACTTTCGAGCAGCCAATTCGTCATCCGTCAGGTCGACTTTGAGTTCGTTGGTTTCAGCGTCAATGGTGATGACGTCCCCGTCCTGGAGGAGTCCGATCGATCCACCTTCCTGTGCTTCCGGAGTAACGTGTCCCACTACGAATCCGTGTGTTCCTCCAGAGAAGCGACCGTCGGTGATGAGGGCGACAGAAGTGCCCAGACCCGCGCCAATCAGGGCGGCTGTTACGGTTAGCATCTCCGGCATTCCGGGACCTCCCTTGGGGCCTTCGAAGCGGATGACGACGACGTTTCCCGATTCGATTTCGCTTCGTTCGAGGGCCGCGAGCATGTCCTCTTCTGAGTCGTATACTTTGGCCGGACCTGTGAATGTGAGGCCCTCTTTGCCGGTGATTTTGGCCACGGCGCCTTCAGGAGCCAGATTGCCGCGGAGAATCTGGAGGTGTCCGGTTGACTTTATGGGTTTGTCCAGCGGGCTTACAATGTCCTGACCCGCTTTGAATCCCGGCACATTTTCCAGGTTCTCTGCAAGCGTTTTTCCAGTAACCGTCATGCAATCTCCGGTCATCAGTCCGTTTTCAAGAAGGTATTTCATGACAGCAGGGGTGCCACCGATATCGTGCAGGTCTTCCATCACGTATTTTCCGCTGGGTTTCAGATCGGAAAGGTAGGGCACACGATCACTGACGGTCTGGAAGTCGTCGATGGTGAGTTTTACATCCACGGATTTGGCGATGGCTATGAGATGCAGGACTGCGTTGGTAGAACCACCGAGGGCCATGACGATGACCATCGCATTTTCGAAGGCTTCCCGCGTCATGATGTCTTTGGGTTTAATGTCTCGCTCCATTAGATTCAGGATCGCCTTGCCCGAATCGAGGCATTCCGTGACCTTGTCCGGATCCACGGCGGGAATGGAAGCGCTGTATGGCAGAGACATACCGAGGGCTTCGATCGCTGATGCCATGGTGTTGGCGGTATACATTCCACCACACGCGCCGGCTCCCGGGCAGGCATTCTGGAGTACGCATTTCAGACCTTCCTCATCGAGGCTGCCGGCAATGTATTCACCGTAGCTTTCGAAGGCGGATACGATGTCCAGTTTTTTGCCTTTGTAGAATCCCGGTTTGATGGTGCCGCCATAGACCATAAGTGACGGACGATTCAGTCTTCCCATTGCGATCAGGCAGCCGGGCATGTTCTTGTCGCAACCCGGAAGCGAGATGTTGGCATCATACCACTGGGCGCCCATGATGGTTTCGATCGAGTCCGCAATGAGGTCCCGGGACTGGAGGGAGTAGCTCATCCCTTCGGTGCCCATCGAGATCCCGTCACTTACACCAATGGTGTTGAATCGCATGCCCACGAGGCCGGCCGCAGTAACCCCCTCCTTGACCTTTTCCGAAAGGTCGAGAAGGTGCATGTTGCAGGTGTTCCCTTCATACCAGACGCTGGCGATTCCCACCTGGGCCTTGTCCATGTCTGCTTCGGTCATTCCGGTTCCGTACAGCATGGCCTGCGAGGCTACCTGGGATTTTCTTTGTGTGATACGAGCGCTGTACTTGTTCAGTGCCATGAGTCTTTCCTTTCGGCGGATTTGTATATATCTTCGAATTTCCTGCAGAGGTATAATCTAATTGAATCGACTGGCCCACGCAAATGGTGGCAATGGATACTTGCTTGTCTGCGCCACCGGCATGCGAGGGTATGCCATATGGATGTGGAATTATGCTGCCTGACTATCTGAAACCGGGTCTCGATCTGGTTTTCGTGGGGTTCAACCCCAGTTTGAGATCGGCCGAAATTGGCCATTACTATGCCG
>CAVOEZ010000228.1:0-6709 GCA_963694355.1 Latescibacteria bacterium UBA2968
GGCCCGTTTTCTTTTGCTGGCGTGTTGAACCGACCCTGTCTATACCTTATATTCATCTTCCCTTTTGTACGCAGAAGATATTGAACTCCGTATTCGAGGATTGCTGTGAATTTCAGGCCCTGTATCGATTTGAGAAATGGCAGAGTCGTCCAGATCGTTGGTGGTTCGCTTACGGACGAAAGCGCGGTGACCAATTTCGAGACGGAACGGTCGTCTGCAGAGTTCGCCGACATGTATCGGGCGGACGATTTGCCAGGCGGGCACGTGATTATGCTGGGCCCGGGCAACGAGGCGTCCGCAATTTCCGCGCTTGGCGCCTACTCTGGCGGTTTGCAGGTTGGCGGCGGGATCACACCGGAGAATTCTGCAGGTTATATCGAGGCCGGTGCGAGTCACGTGATCGTGACTTCCTGGGTGTTCAACGAGGATCGACTGGACGAGGCGCGGCTGGAAGAAATGGTGCGCGCCGTGGGGAAAGAACGCCTGGTGCTGGATCTGAGCTGCAGGCGCCGGGCGGATTCCTATCTGGTGGTTACGAATCGGTGGCAGCGGTTCACGGAGCTGGTTGTTGACGAGGACTCGCTTCAGAAACTTGCGGAATGTTGCGACGAGTTTCTGGTCCACGGTGTGGATGTCGAGGGGAAACGTCTGGGAATAGAAGAGGACCTCGTGGAGAAGCTGGGCGAATGGTCGCCCATCGAGGTGACTTACGCCGGCGGTGTGCGCAAACTGGAGGACCTGGATCGGGTGAAGGTGCTCGGCAAGGGGCGTGTGGGACTGACGATTGGAAGCGCGCTGGACATTTTTGGCGGCGACGTGCCGTACAAAGACGTGGTGGCGTGGCAGAAACGGGAAGACAAGCAGGCTGAGGGCCGAGGCGAGCTGAGCAAGGGAGACGGATTTCGATGAGGTTTGGAGAGCTGGGAGAGTTTGGGTTTATCAACCGGATCTCACGTGGCGGTCAGGTGGACAAGGGCCGGGTGATCTGCGGGATCGGGGATGATTGTGCGGTGCTGGCCGAACCGAACGGCCGGGTGACCCTGGTGACTGCGGACCTGATGGTTGAGGAGGTCCATTTCCGGATTCCAGACACCGAGGGCGAGCGCCTTGGCAGAAAGCTCCTTTCGGTGAATCTCTCGGATGTTGCGGCAATGGGCGGTGTACCGGGTGAGGCGGTTGTCTCCGTGGCCGTCCCCGGGGATCTGGAAGCGTCGTTCGTTGAGGCGATTTACAAAGGGCTCCACGCCTGTGCCGATCAGTTCGGTGTGAATGTTGTAGGCGGCGACACGACGGCGAGCCCCGGACCCCTGGTGATGAATCTGACGCTGCTGGGTGAAATGTCTGGAGATCAGGTATGTTATCGATCCGGCGCTCGGGCAGGCGACCTGGTGTTCGTGTCCGGTACGGTTGGCGATTCCAGGGCGGGGCTCCAGCTTCTGGAAGGGACCGCCACAAATATCGCGCAGGCGGACCAGGTGTTCCTCCTGGAGCGACACCACGGTCCGACCCCGCGTGTGGCGCTCGGTCAGGCGCTCGCGGCGTCCGGCGGGGTGACGGCGATGATCGATCTTTCCGACGGGCTGTCTTCCGATCTGCCACACATTTTCCGCGGGAGCGGGGTCTGTGCAGTGGTGCAGGCGGATGAGATTCCGGTGTCGGACGCTCTGGTGAAATTTTGTGGCGGAGATCGGGCGAGCGCGGTGTCGGCCGGGTTGGCCGGCGGAGAGGATTACGAGCTGCTGTTCACCGTGGCGGCTGATCGTGCCGACGAGGTCGAGCGCCTGGGTGAGCGGCAGGATCTGCCCGACTTGACGAAGATCGGATATGTTGAATCAGGAGATCCCGAGGTGTTTCTCGAAACGAACAAGGGTGAACGCAGTCGTCTGGATCCCGGGCGATCGCACCACTTCGGTTAAGCCTGAACAAACAAGGGA
Organism: Latescibacteria bacterium UBA2968; assembly: GCA_963694355.1. Classification (GTDB taxonomy): domain Bacteria; phylum Latescibacterota; class UBA2968; order UBA2968. The sequence continues at coordinate 1,935 of CAVOEZ010000228.1, forward strand.
GCGGGAATGTCAGTGGGTGAGGTCCAGGACGCAGCGAAGGAGAACCCCAATGTGTTCTTCTTCGAGGATTTCGAGGACGAGGGGTATTCGGAGCGGTTCACCGGTGCGAGTCACGCGGAGAATCGAGAGCTGGTATCGGGAGACGGCGCGTTCAATGGAGATCGCTCGCTTCGGTTCAGAATCGGTGAAGGGAAGCACTACGGCGGTGAGTTGAATTATCGCTTTGCGGCCCTGGGGAAAGCAGAACCGGAGTCCTTGTTCGCGCGATACTATCTCAAGCTGGGATCAAATTGGGACCCGGGGATCGGTGGGAAGCTGCCGGGGCCGGCGGGGACCTACGGGAAGGCAGGGTGGGGTGGACGGAGGGTAAACGGTAGGGATGGGTGGTCCGCGAGAATGGGATTCAAGAAGTCGAGCGTTCGAAAGGGAGAGACACAGGTATATTTCTATACCTATCACGTGGATATGGTCGGCCAGTACGGATCAAACCTGTTGTGGGATATCCAGAATCGCGGGTCGCTGCAGATTGACCGGTGGTACTGTATCGAGACCTTTGTGGAGATGAACACACCTCGCGAGAACAACGGGACGTTGAGAGGTTGGGTCGACGGGGAATTGGCGATGGAACGCACCGACTTGCGATTCAGAGATGTGCCCGAACTCAAGGTGGAGCAGTTCTGGATGAATCTCTATTACGGTGGATCTGACCCTTGTCCGCGGACGATGGATATTTTCCTCGACAATGTGGCGTTGTCTTTCAAGCCGATTGGTACTTGGACAAACGACAACACGATTTTGCCGCCCAAACTGCCTGCAACACAATAGGAGTATCCTGCTTATGGCTGTCTGTTTCGACCACGTGAGTCTCCGGGTGACCGATTTGCAGCGCACAGTGGATTTTTACACTGGGGTGCTCGCTTTGGATCTTGTGAGCCGGCGCGAGGATGATTCCCAGGCTGTTTTCCAGATCGGGGACGCTCTGCTGGTGCTGTTCTGCAGACCGGAGTATGAACGTGTGGGCTCGGACTGTAAATCCGGGACCGATCATACGGCATTTTGCCTGGATGATACGACTTATGACGAGGTCCTCGCACGACTGCGTGAGGCGGATCTTGTAGAACGGGAGCCCACGATGAATAAAGGGGCGTTCGGGGATGGTTTGGCAACATATTTCTCCGATCCAGACGGAAATGCGCTGGAGATCAAGAAATATTCTGAAATGCAACCTTGGAACAGTGATGTCCCTTCGGACGCCGATGTGATCCCCATCACATCTAGAGGGTGACCCAGTTCACCATCTTATATCTCACTTTGGGCGATCTGAATAATGAGACATACGATTACAGGCCGTGTGACGATTGACGGGACAGGACGCAGGGGTATCCAGGTTTCGAATGGCGAAACGCTTGTCGCAACGGGAGCTTCGGGGACCTATCGAATTCGCGTAGACACGGAGCGGCACCGCTTTGTGTTTGTGGTGGTTCCGGACAACGCGCGTCCCAGCGGCGATTTCTTCCGGTCCGTGTCCGATTGTGTTCACCAGGAGTCGAGCGCGGATTTCCTGCTGGTTTCGGATCCGCAAAAGCGGCGAAAATCCTTCAGCATTGCGCAGGCCACAGATCTGCACCTTCGGATTGGCGGGAAGGTTGCCCTCTCCCAGGGTGCGCTTCACCGTGAGCTGGTGAACAGTCTCACGGGTTGGTCACCCGCATTCGTGGTGCTCACCGGAGATTTGACCGACAAAGGAGACGTTCCGTCACTGAGGGCATTGCGGAAGGCGATCACTGGTTTGCCGTGTCCTGCGTTTCCGATGTTCGGTGGACACGATGGTGTGGAAGAACGCGAGCGGCCAGGTGTGCGTCCTGAAGATCCACGGACGAGGAATTATGAGTCGGTGCTTGGGCCGACCTACTACAGCTTCGACTGGGGTGGTCGTCACTTCGTGCTGTTTCCCAACGAGGAGGCCTTTTTTGCTCCACCTGAGCGTGAGGTCAAGTCGGCGTGGCTGAAGGCGGATCTGAAACGACACCGGGATAAGGAAACGATCCTGTTCATGCACGTGCCACCTTCTTTGAAATTTTTGGACGGTTTGCCGCGATCACAAGTTGCGGCGGTTTGCTGCGCACATTTCCACTCGTCACGGGCACTGGTGTATCGCGGGATTCGCCTTCTGAATACACCGGCGTTTCCCTTCGGGGGGATCGATACCAGTCCAAGGTCTTATCGGAGATTCGTTTTCAAAGCCGGCAAGATGAGCAGCGGACTGGTTCTAGTAGTTTCCCGGGTGAAAGGCGAGACTGACAAACCCGTTCGCCGAGGGCGATCCTCCCAGTTACGTTTGCTCTGGAGCAGGCGTGTGAAGGGACAGGTCCATCGGGCTGCTCCGGTGATTCAGGATAAACGCGTTCTAATCTCTGTTCAGGATGAGTCGCTTTCGGGGCGACAGGGTGTGGTGTGTTTGAATCGGGAGACCGGTCGCAAGCTGTGGCACTTTCAGACGGATGCTTCCGTAAAGAATTCTGTGGCTGTGTCCGGCGGGTCCGGTGTGGCGATTTCAGTCACAGGCCGATTGACGGGATTTGATCTCGCCCAGGGTGCCTTGCGCTGGCAGGTGGACCTGCAGGGTCATCCCGATCGGTGGATTTATGGCGCACCGGCGATCGGTGACGGCGTGGTCTTTGCCGGTGGAAAGGCGGGGTACGGCGCCTTCTGTCTGGAGAGCGGAAGACAGATCTGGTATACGGATCCTTCCGAAACAGGCACCGATGCCTGGCCCTGTTTTGCCGGACCGGTAGTTGTGAAGGACCTGGTGGTTCTGTATTTGCAGCGATTCGGCGTGGTCGCCCTGGACAAGTCCTCCGGTTCGGTTGCCTGGCGGCGAAAGCTCGACACGGATTATATGTTTCCGGGGGTGAGACGAATCGACGATGACGTGGTGGTTGCTGCCGGGGGCGGTCATCTCTTCAGGCTGCGAGGGACCACAGGTAGAACGGTGTGGCAGAAGCAGATTTCTCCGGAAGCACCCCTGGCGACGCTGGGAACGGATGTGGAGGCAGGACTGATCTTTTCGGGCAATCAGGACGGAGAACTTCTGGCCTGTTCGGCGAAAGGGCGGCTGAAGTGGCGGTTTCAGGCTGGAAAGGAACTTCTGGATGCCACACCCTATCGTCGAAACGCAGGATCCATCACCTCCTCGCCGGTACGAATCGGTTCGGGATATCTGGTTACCACAACCGACGGGAACGCAACTTTGGTGGATGCAAGAACAGGCGCCTCAACGGAGAGGTGGTGGTTCGGTGCTCCGATTACGGCTTCTCCGTGCGTGGCGGAGGGTTGCCTGGTGATTTCTGATTTTGGAGGATTGACGGCCGGGTTCACATTCGAGAAGTGAGATTCGAATCGATATAAGGCGGCGCATATGCTGAAGCGGAAGGGTAGCTCAAGCAAGCGAAAGGAACCCAATCCCTCGAAGGTGCAAGCGTCGGGCGAGACCTCGGAGGGAGCCGACCGTTGGTATGAGTTCGTGCGTACGCTTCGGACGTATTATGACCACTTGCGCGTGGCGTTCCCGCATCTCGAAGAGATTCCTAAATATTATTCGGAAGCGTGGGGCGAGGGGTTCAGGTCGAATGCGAGAAAATTTGTGGTTACCGAGGATATGAGTTCCGTGCGGAAGGTGCTCGTTGGAGCAGGTTACGGGACTCCAAAATGGGATCGCTTTGTTGAGCGAACGCCCGAGGAGGTCGGTCAGGCGATCGATTACCTGCTCGAGAACGAAGGGCTGATTGCCAAGGGGGCAGTCGCTCGGGAGGAATCTGCCGGTAAGGCGCCCGATCAGGGAGCGAAGGACCCCGACGGAGGGGGTAAAGCGGTCAGCGCCCGGGAGGAAGTGAACGAAGATCCCTTCGAAGAAATTGTTGAGCCAGTAATTGAAACGGGTGAGTCATCCATTGAGGATGCTGCTTCTGAGCAAGAACTGGATGAAAGTTTGGCTGTAGATCTGGCGGCGATCCAGGCTTTGATGGAAGCACTTGGCGAAGATCTCTGGAACCAGCTTCTGTCAGATCCGGAGGGCGCGACTGCGGCTCTGGCACAGGCAGGCCAGAGCGGTCCACCGATAGAGGATGGGGATTCTGAACAAGATGAGCAGGGAAGAGGACTGAAGTTTCTGGAGGACAAGTATGCTGCGCTCGAGACGGAGCACATGTCTCAAAAACAGCGATTTGAAGAGGCCAAGAAGGAAGTCCGAGAGCTGCAGGGGCAGCTGGACGATGAGAAACGAAAGAACAAGGCGCTTGAAGATCAAATCAGGAGAACTGAGGAGGAAGTAGAAAAGAAGCAGAAGGAGCGGGACCAGGCAGCAAAGGCCGGCAAGGCCCAGGCGCCAAGTGAAATGGCGAGCAGGCTGCAGGAGTATGAGCAGACGCTTTTGAACAACGAGAAGATTATAGAAACGCTGCGAGAGCAGTCCGCCGCGGACAGACAACAGTGCGAAGAATTCAAGGAGAGTCTGCAAAGGGAGAAGAAGGCGCGGCATCAGTTCGAAGCGGAATTGAACGCCGAACGACAGGAGCTGAGGGAGCAGATAAAACGGATGGGTGATGTACTGGCAGGGGGAGAAGAGATTCCCTCGATCGAGGAGTTCGAACAGATGGAGGCCGAGGAGCTCCTGGGATATATCGAAGATGTAGATAAGGAGAAGCAGAGGGCGCTCGCGGGTCTGGAGGCGATGGACGTTCAGGAAGAGTCCTACCAGAAGCAGCTCAAGGTGCAGC
>CAVOEZ010000229.1:0-6697 GCA_963694355.1 Latescibacteria bacterium UBA2968
TGGTGCGACAGTTTGATATTTTCAGGGTCTGTTTCCTTCATGGTTGTTCTCCAAATCTCAATTGTGGGTTTTGACCATAAAGGTCTGAATGTGCATTGGTCTGCAGGCTTCGCTACTGCCAGGTGTTCACACCTTCGCACCCGTGTACAGGGAGCATGACAAAGTGATCTTCAGTCTCCACCATACGGTCGCACAGGAGCTTGTGGTGTCGTGCGATTTCCTCCTGGTGGTCCTGGTGGTCGATCAGGTTTGTTTGCTCGTGAGGATCGCGTTCCAGATCGAAGAATTGCCACGGTTTGGCACCCATTTTGTCGCCGCTGACCGTGTATTTGTATCTGGCGCTCCGGAATCCTCGCCAGACTTCCTCGTGGAAGGGGAGTCGCTCTCGCAATTCCGCCACGAACTCCAGCATCACGCCCTCGCGATCGAGCTTCTTAACCTCACCCGATATCAACGGGGTCAGGTTACTTCCCATGAGTGGATTCTTTGGTTTCAGACCCGCCAGGCCGAGTAGGGTTGGGAAAAGGTCTTCCGTGGAGGTGGGGTCCTCCAGTACGGTTCCTTTCATGTTCGGGGATCTTGGATCGAATACAATGACAGGAACGCCCACGGATTCTTCGTATGGCCACTGTTTGCCTCGCAGTCCGTGGCTGCCTCCCAGGTCGCCGTGATCAGACAGGAAGATAACCACGGTGTTTTCCGCCAATCCCTGTTGATCCAGACAGCGTGTCATTCGCCCCACATTGTTGTCCAAATTTTCGACCATAGCGTAGTATCGTTTGCGGTCGAGTATAAATCTTTCCCGCTGCTCCTCCGAGTCTGCCTCAAAATTCGGAGGCAGTTCGATCTCCCTTTGCTCCCAGGCCTCCTGAAGATCTGCCGGAGCTTCGTAGGGGTCGTGAGGCGGTTCAACCGAGATCATCATACAAAATGGTTTTTCTCTGTTCCTGTCCTTTTCCAAATAGTCCATCCCGATGTCGAACAGGCCATCGGTCTGGTATCCTTCAATAGGTACTGGTGCAGGGTCATCATCGACGAAATAGGTGGTGTCGAATGGGGCATTCCTGAGTTCGAAACCGAACCACTTCTGCCATCTGCCCTGGTGAGTCCGCGGAACAGGCGTTCGACCACACTGAAGGGCCGAACCCATTCGTCCGTGGCCCCCATCGAGATGCCACTTTCCAATGTATACGGTTTCATAGCCGGCATCGTTGAATTCGTCCGCGAGCGTTCGCTCGGTTGGTGACATCCTGTATTCGATTCCAGGGATTTTTCGTGTGTGGGCATATTCGCCTGTCATCATCGTGAACCGGAAGGGGACACATACCGGGTAAGTTGAGCATCCGTTTTTGAAATGCACGCCTCGCTGGGCAAGGCCGTCGATGTGAGGTGTTTGCAGGTTGCGATCACCGTATATCGAAAGGGCTTGCCGGCGCAGCTGGTCGCTGAGGATTACAAGAATATTTGGTGCAACACTTCCCATCGATGTCTCCACAATAACGTGTGCGCGGCTTCGAAATGACTTGTTGATCGGCAAGATACGGCGGAGAATTGGGAAAAGCAAGCAGGTGAGATGGTAACCCCCGATTCCGATACTGGTGAAGATTGAAGACACAAGAGATACGAGTGTAACAAGTGCACGGATAGCCATTCGGGAGATGCGAAAAGGCTGAACAGCCTGGAAGTATCCGTAGGCAATTCAAGCGGCTTGAATTGGGCAATTCGGGAGAGCGGAGGCTCACTGATCGTCGGCGTGCCTTTCAAGTGTCTTCTGGTGTGCAGTGCCAGGTGTTATTAAATTATCAGCTTTAAGTTTGACGTGTTTGAGCTCAATTTGTCAGAAAATCCAGGGTCACTTGAGATGATCAGAAATTTGATGTTACTCTTTGTAGTTTAATAGTTTAATAGTTTAAGAACGACTATCGAATGATCTGATATGCAAAATATATACTAGATGTTGTTTTTATATTAACAATGTGTATATATTTGTTATGCTTGTGTTAGTGCGCTTCCGAAGACTTTGCGTGGTTGAAACCGGAATGAGGTCCATGAATGATCGCTATCGGGCACCGATTAAAACAGCTCAGGGAGATGCGCGGTCTGTCGCAGGAACAGATCGCTACATCGATCGACAGTACGCAGAATTATGTGAGCTTGCTGGAACATAACAAGCGCAAACCATCCCTAAGCACTCTGGAAGCTCTTGCGCAAAGTCTTGACTGTGCCGTGGGAGATTTCTTCCAGGATGAAATCGAGGATTCAGCAGTTCAGTTTGTGCGCATGGCGGCACCGCTTTCCACGCCTGATCTGGAATCGCCGCCTGTGGTTCCTTCCGTAACCATCGAGGAGACTTACCGCGCTGCGGAGGACCGGGGAGAGCGGATCCTCGCTGAGAACACGCTAAAGCGTCTGGATCGCATGGCGACGCTGTACGAGGTACACTTCACTTTGAAGGCCTATTTCGATGAACGCCAACCCTGGTCCAGGATCGCTCAGGTAATCAGTCAGGATCGTGTACTCGCTGTAAAGATCTGGGAAGCAGGAAAGGCGAAGGCCCAGGAACACGGAAGGGTACCCGAGGGGCCAGAGGCAAATATGGCTCCCGAGACCGGGCACGTTGAAACTGCGCTTCGATTCCTGGGGGAAACCGGTATCAAGGCCATCGTTTTCCAGGTCACCGAGTCAGAACTTCAGGAACTGATGGCTGAAATCTCGTTGGGATGCCCCGACTACGATCGCGCATTCTGGTGTCACGGCGCGTTGACCGCCCACGCCATGCTCAGACTCCTGAACGCCTACCGTGAGTCGAGTCGGGTGGAATCGGAATTTCCCTCACCGGGCATGGTGTTCAGAATTGGTCTCCTGCTCGATGTAGGGATGCTGTTCATGCATTTCGATGATCCTCGAAGCACACAGGAGGTCTGGGTGGAATGCACCCGGACGCCCAGATACATGGCCTACCCGCGGGGAGAATGGCATCTGTATCAGAAATACCTGCACGCCTTGAAGGGTGCGCAGGTCATGCGGCAGGCGAGGTGGTCGGCTCTGGAGGTTCAGGTCACGGAATCCCACCATCAACCATCGCAGGTCGATGAATTTCATCCACATTTGCCAGTGATCCAGTGCGCACACGTAGCGGACATTATTGCATCCTTGATCGTGTCGGCGCCTTCGCTGACACTGAACGATCTGGATCTGGATCCTGGCGCTTTCGATGCTGTGTTCGGTCGACAGGACACCCGGTTCATTCGAGATCTGGTGTCAGGAATTGTTGAGGACGCGCGATCGGATACGTTCAATCAGCTTTGGAGTTGGCCGGGACACAGGGAATTGCTCGGACTTATGGTTCCCTCCGCAGCGAAACACGCGATGGTGGATCGGGGATCAGGTGAGCGTTATCCCCGACCTTTTTCCTGGTGGCTCAATCAGAATGAAGGACGGGCAGGAGAAATTCTTGTTCGCTATCATCAGGATCGTGAGGCGCGAAGATACAACTGAAATGGATTCAGGCATAAAAAGAACCCCGAAACCGTTGGGCATCGCTTTCCAGGGCCAATGCAAACGATTGCGGGGTAAGCGGGTAGCCGAAGCGATCTCCGTGGACATCGCTCCAGAAACCCTTCGACAAGGTAGACCAGAGACGTCTGGCAGGTCAAGGTTTATCTGGGAAATCCCATATGATTTCCAGAGAAGAATGTGAGTGAGAAGGAGGGCATGCGTGACACAACATGCGATGGGTTCTCTGGTAGAAATGCTGGGTGTGGAGAAGGGACTCACGGTTATGAATTTCTTCACTGCAATGGAAAATCCAGAAATGGTCCAAAGACAGTTGAAAGGACTATCCAACGGAGATTTGAAAGCGGTGACATCCGTGCCACCGAACCTCGGTATTCTGCGTGAGGACTGCTGATATGGTGACAGAAATCCTGACCTATTCGCTTGGATCTCTGGTTCTTCTGAATCTGATTGCAGCGGCACTCTTTCTGTTGTCCAGGGACATTGGAGGAGGGAACGACCCAGGCGAAGGGGGGCGAGGGAAGGCTCCGATTCAGCCGAAGGCACCGTTTCAGAGGAGGAGGGCAAATCCAGGGTGGCCAGGCGGTCGAATGCACTCAGGCGGCCCTTCGACAAAGCGGGCCAGTTTGTTTGCACGTAGAATCAGGAGGTTGCCCAGGTATCAGACTCAGGGAAGAGGAGGCTACACGTTATGATCAAAGGAGCAGGGATATGGGAAAGTGCGTTCTTATCATTCACCAGAATGCAGGAATAAGGAATTTGATAGCGGATATGTTCGTAGATACGGGCGGCCATGTGACTGCCATCGAGGAAGTGGCGAGGGGATTGGTGGTGGCGGCGTCGAATCGCTTCGATCTGATCATCGTAGATCGGAGCTTCGTCTGTCGGAATGGAGAATCGTTGCCTGACTGGTTGAAGAAATCGGGCGTCGAGGCACCGGTTATCACGGCTGCTCCTGAAGACGCCTGGATAGGCGGCGGCCAGATGATGGAACTCTCCGTTGCTCAGGATATGTAAGTTGGGTCCCGATGGACTGGCGCTCGGAAATACAAGAATTCGACGGCATTTCAGGATGGGCGACAGTCACTAAGGGATGTTGGCCAGTTCAGGATAAACCATAGCGAGAGGAGCACACCGTGCTTGATGTGAGTGTTACCGGGAATGCGTTGAAGATGGGAAGATTCTTTTCTGTAAGATTTCAACGTACTCTCCGGATTCCTGACGACGGGAGAACATACCCTCTGCCACCTGGACTGGGCGAGTTTCCTGTGAAATCGGTGGCCGATTTCGAGAGCAGAGTACCTGAATCCTGGAGGGGATCACCAGGGGTATTCATTCCGATGTATCAAAGGGAGGCGATGTGGCTGGCATTCGACGCGGCAAGCTGGCGGCCGAATGCAGTTCAGATTACTGCGGGGCAGATCAACGCGGTCTCGGGTGAGGTGCACCGCAAGGGGCTCTCAGGCGAACCCCAGGACTACCTGGTCTGCCCCGACCAGCCCTGGCTCGACGGATTCAATTGCGGGGAAGGTGTCATCAAGCAGTTCGTAGCCATGCCGCTTGGGATGGGGTACACGGTAGAAGGTCAGGTGACGGGCGAGGAAAAAAAAGGAGGCATACAAATCCGGTGTTATGAGCCCAGAGAGGGTATGTTTCCAGAAACAGCGCCAATAATCGATGACCGATTCCTGATGGATGCAGACTACTGCTGTTGTATGGAATCCACCTCTGCGGAATATGCAGAAATGGGACTCGCCGAGGGGGGAAGCATCAAACAGAAGATCTACCCGGATCCATACGGTGTGGAAACATGGGATGTGGAGAAAACGGAGGCTCTGGACATACATATCGTAAATAGTAAAATGTACGCCCAGATTACAGGAGAGCAGGCGCCCGCTTCGCCCATTTGCGCCGAGACATACACTTCACATGGACTGCCCTGGTTCGATCTTTATGATGAGGATAAACAGGATCTGAATCCGTCGAGTGTGCTCAGCCATCTGAAGTCAGTGGAGGAACTGGATATAGAAAAAGGGATCGCGGAGCCTGCGGGAGAAAAACCGCTTCTTGTACACAAGCACCAGGTGAAGAAACTGGAAATTGAGTCTCTAGACGCGTAGTTCAGGACTGCTTCAAATGCCGGCGTGAATGAATTAGATACCGAGTTTGGTCAACAGGAAGACATTTCTGGTTGCTGCGGGAAAGAACGATGCGCCCTCACCGTGGGTCGAGTAAAGGCGATCAAAAAGGTTGTTCACGTCCAGACGTATTCGAATACCCTTCAGACCCAGCCGCTGACCCAGCTCGTATCCCAGGCTGAGATTCACGATTGTCGAAGGATCGGTTGCCAGATCCGTGTAGCCGGGCGTCTGACGGACGTTCGGCGTTTTCTTGTTGTTCTCCGAATTGTCGGTGTATTGCCTGCCCTGGTATTGGGCCGATACTGCAGCAAGGATTCCATTTCCCTTGTAAGCAACCCTGCCATTAAGAATGAGGTCAGGGAAACCTGCAATACGATTCCCATCGAGGGAGATCGCCTGATTACCGGAAAATATGGTGTGAGACTTGAATGTGTTTCGCGAATAGCTAAAATTGCCCTGAAGTGTGAGTGCCTGGACAGGTCGAAGGGCGGTGGTGAGTTCGATTCCCCGATGCAGGGTCCTCTCCGCGTTTCCAGTAACGGGTTGTCCGTAGAGATCGAGTTGGCCATTCTTCACAATCTCGTCTCGAAAATCCATCCAGAACAGGTTGCCTGTGGCCCTGAACCTGGAAGTCGAATACATCGTACCCAGTTCGAGATCGTTCAGTTTTTCGGGTCTGGCAAGCGGCTTGTCGAAGTTGAAGGAAACTCCGTTGGAAGACCGTTCAAATTCCGGCTGGGCGCCGCCGCTAGAGCTGGCAGCGTCATAGAGGTTTACAAGTCTGGGTTCACGCGTGGTCCTGGCGAAATTCGTGTAGACGTTTACTGCTTGAGAGAGGTTATAGTTCAGACCCACTTGCGGATTGAGAAATGTATATGGCACCTGGAACCGGTTGTTGAGAAACTGTTCGTTGAACAGACGGTAGCGCTTGTAGGCAACCTGTATTCCGCCGCGCAGGTTCAGATTAGACGTGGGCTTATAGGTCTGGTTGATAAAGGTGGAAAGCACCCATTTGCTCCCGTTGTACTGGTAAAAACGAA
>CAVOEZ010000230.1:0-6691 GCA_963694355.1 Latescibacteria bacterium UBA2968
CGATCCAGACAGCCTTCCTTCAACCGCTCATACAGATGTAAAACCACTTCCGTATCGGTATTGGATTTGAATCGGCATCCCTCGGACGCCAATTCAGCCCGCAGTTCCTTGAAATTGTAGATTTCATCATTGAATACGATACTGAATCTACCGCTCTCACTGAACATGGGTTGGTGACCTGCAGAACTCAGATCCAGGATACTCAGCCTTCTGTGTCCCAGTCCAATCCAGGTGCCGTCGGCGGACACTTCGTCCCAGAGCCCGCTGTCGTCACGCCCCCGATGCGCCAGAGACTGCGTCATTTCATGAAGCAGCTCCCGCGTTCCCCAATTGATCGCTCCTGCTATTCCACACATAAGAAATCGATTCCATCACATTTTGACATTGCGACATTAGACAGGAATGCATTCTGGGTCGTTCAGTCGACCGGTTTGTCTGCTTCCATCAAGAGATAAAGTCCAAATCTGTGGCCTATCCATCGCACCAGGAATCGGGGATAGGCCTTCCAAAGACACCTGGACCAGAATGAACTGTACTTGCTCGAAGGCTTGATTTGCAGCAGATCTCCTGGTCCCAGACGGGTACTCAGCTTGATCTTTGTATATCCGGACTTCTCAAGGAGCACTTTGGCCTCGGACAATGTATATGCTTTGGTGCCAAAGCTCTCCAGGTATCGAAAAATGGCCTGCTTTACAGTCAATCCAGGATTTCCCCTCATCAGGCCACGTTGAATCCAGAGCATCCAGCCGGTCCACGAGGGCACATGGTAAATCATTGCACGAAGTTTCCCACCGGGCTTCAGTACTCGGCACGTCTCCTTCAGTGCAAGGTCGGTATTTTCTGTGTGATGCAGCACGCCCCAGGAGTAGACCGTGTCGAATTCTGCATTTCGAAAGGGCAGCTGCTCAGCATCTGTCACATAGAGTTTGTACTTTTCCGGCGGCACGTTCTTGATCTGGAGGTATTCTCGCGTCAACACCGCGCCCGTTTTTGTCAGGTCGACTCCGGTAGCGAGGGCGCCATTCTCTATCCAGTTGAAGAAGTCGGTACCCGTGCCGATGCCAATTTCCAGAACTCGATCGTTGCCTGCCTGACCAAAACGGGCGAACTCGTGGATGTAGGGTTCGAGCGAATATCTCGCGTCCCGAATCGCGTCGAAATACACTTCCCGGGAGTCCACATCGGGACCGTACCTCATACCAGGTAATTCTTTAGTCCAGTGTGTCCTGACCTTCGGTTTCACATCGACCGAGTCTCCGGATCGTGGTACGCGCTTTGGTCTGCTCGAGGCTGCCTCGTACAGGTTACAAAGCTTTCTGATGACCACTGAATATTCATACTCGGACTTTGCCCTGGCAGAGTTGAAGGTTCCCATCGAACGTCTCAGTCCTGGATCCTTCTGAAGAAGCCCCAACGACTTCTCGAAAGCAGGAAGATTCCCCGGATCGTTCAAGAACCCGCCCTTCCCTTCCTCGATCATGTCCGGAATAGAGCCCACAGAAGAAGCAACTACCGGAAGCCCTTGAGCCATCGCTTCAGCCACACTCACGGGAAATCCCTCAGTATGCGAGGGAAAAAAGTAGACGTCGCACTCACTCATGAGATTCTGGACATCGGCGTTAGTGAGCGAGCCCCGCAGAACGACGTTTGGCAGCTGGCGGAGAACCTCAAGTTCCGAATCTACATTTCCTGAAGGATCCCCTACGTAGTGAAACTGCAGGTTTGGGAACCGCTTCGGAATTTCCACCAATGCGGCAATTCCCTTTCCCCGGGTGATACCGCCCACAAACAGCACCTTGAGACCGCCACTTGCGCATTCTCTCGACGCCGAATCGCCCGGGGTTTCATCCATCTCGATAAAATTCGGCAGCCTGGCAATCCACGTTCCTGGCGCCAGTTTCTGAAGCGCATTTTTGCTTTGCTGATTCAGCACAAGGTTTACAGTAGCCAACCGGCAGAGACTTCTCAAAAGAAAAGACCGGCCTCCCCACATACCCTTTAGAGGAAAGTCGGCTACATTGCCGCGATAGTTTACCAGAAGCCGCACGCCCAGTATTCGTACCAGCAACCCGCACAACCAGTCTCTCAAGATACCCCTGGGAGACAAGCTGCAATTCAAATGAACCAGGTTGACCTTTGAGTCGAGGAGGGCCTTCAACAACGCAACAATGATCCTGACATTCCTGATCAATTCGGGAAGACTCAGACCGGCCTTCTCGAACAGGACGCGTGCACTTCCGATAGATGTGTCTACAAAACGGCCCGTATACGGGGAAGGGAGACCGCGCCTGAGGATGATCTCACTCCACGTGGAAATACCACCATACGGTGGTGATAGCGGAGTAAGAAAAAGGATGCCAATTTCGCGCGGCTGACTCATTTCGATCACACCAGGGTAAGACTTACAATGCTTCGGGCAAATCCACGTGGAAATCTTCTGTCCACAGTTCCAGCTGAATCATCATCCACAGCAGGTGATTGACCGTGTAGGTGCTGAACCGGCGACTGATCGGGTTCTTCGCTGCCATGTTCCAACTCAGAATCTTGTCTACGGATTCCTTACCGAACAGCCGGTTCACCTGGCTGCTGGGGGACGTAAGTTTGTTCCGACAGAAATTCAGAAACTCTGCGTTGAACGCGTTGTGCAAAGGGATTGAGAAACCCCATTTCTTGTGATCGAACACCTCGTCAGGAAGTCGGTCTCTCATCACCCGCCTGAGGAGCGCCTTGCGCTTCCCATCTTTCACTTTCATTTGATCCGGCAGACCGGCAGCAAACTCGATCAGTCTGTGATCCAGAAAGGGCACGCGAACTTCCAGTGAAGTAGCCATACTCATCCGGTCTACCTTGCGGAGCATATCTCCGGGAAGTGAGTAGGCGAACAGAAACCGGCTCAGGGCAGGAATAAAGTCGAGGTGTTTCTCGTTCTCCACAAACTTCCCGATCAGATCGAGCGAGGGTGTTCGCCCTCCGTATCCGCTGCAGAGATCTGGCAAATCCTCCGGGTCCAGGATACAACTCAAACGAAGAATCAGATTCGACTGATCCTGAAGGCCGTAACGGAGCCCCTTGCTGAGTTGGCGCAACAGGTCTGCCCATGGTAGAATTCGGGAGGCGGAGGATATGGCGGCAATCAGAATCTTGCGGACAGATACTGGGAAAGACTGGATCCCACGAACGCGGTTTCCCCATCCGAAGGTTTCATACCCTGCAAAGAGCTCATCCCCTCCATCACCCGCAAGGATAACCTTCACATGTTCACTGGCGGCCCTTGAAACCAGGTGCGTCGGCAGACAGGAGGAATCTGCGAACGGCTGGCCAACGTGCTGCAGGGTGAAACGACACACATCCTCATTAAGAACAGTGGACTCCATCGGCAAAACCTTGTGCCGAACACCACAATGGTCCGCCACAAGTTTTGCGTAGGCGCTTTCATCATATCCGGGATCACTGAATTGAACGGTATAGGCGTCAAAGTCCCGGCTGTGTTTCCTAGCCATATAGGAGACTACGGTACTGGAATCGATTCCTCCGCTGAGGAAAGCGCCAACCGGGACATCACTTACCATGTGGTCGGCTATCACGCGGGTCAGCAGGTCATCCAGGGCCTCGGCAGCCTCATCTTCTGTGCCGGTAAAAGTCGTATCCCAATTCAGATGCCAGTAACACTTGAGTTCAATCTTCCCCTTATCCCAGATCAACATATGTCCAGGGGGCAATTCTCGTATACCCGAATAAAGCGTCAGAGGCGCGGGGCAATATCCCAGAGCCAGAAAGTAGGAGAGGCTGTCGGTATCAACCTTTCGGTCGATCGAAGAATTTTGAAGCAGACTCGCCAGTTCCGAACTGAAGGAAAGTGTGCCATCTGAGGCGAGGTGGTAGTAAAGCGGTTTGATGCCTACACGATCGCGAACCAGAACCAGACGCCGGGATTTATTGTCCCAGCATGCAAACGCGAACATTCCCATCAGATCTGAAAGCGCCCCGGGCAATTTCTTGTGCAGCACCCAGCGCATAAGCGCTTCCGTGTCGCTTGCGGTTCGGCAGGGAATTCCGGCGGCGGCCAACTTCGATTGAATTTCTTTGTAATTATAAATTTCGCCATTGAACACAAGGACATGTTCGCCATTCCTGTCTATCACAACAGGCTGTTGACCGCCCTCCAGGTCGATGATGGACAGCCGCCGATGACCGAAAACTGCACCCTCACCGCTCCAGAATCCTTCGTCGTCGGGTCCACGCATTCGCAGCTTGTCAGTCATGGCGTGAACCGTCTCGGTCAGTGGAGACCGGTCACCTGAAGTCGTAACGATGCCGCAAATTCCGCACACTTTGAATACACCTGCTAAATTGTGGTGAATCCGATCCTTCAGCTGTCCATTAAAGAATCGAAAATGGACTCCAGTTCTCGGACGTATCGCTGAATTGAAAATCGCGACACGACGGATTCCTTTGCGCTTTTCCCCAGCGCCTCAGCCCATTCCGGATCGTGCAAACACCGATTGATCGCCTCTGTCATCTGCAGAACATCGGGACCCAGGGGAGAGCGAATTCGTCCGGTCTTGCCGTCAACAACACACGAAGGGAAGGGACTGTCCTGAAGCAGGAAATCCCGGTCCAGGTTTTCGGTGCATTCAATAAGAAGCCCACTCTGTCCATCTGTCAGGATCTCGGGAATTCCGTCCACATTCGATGCGATGATCGGTTTGGCCTGAGCCGCAGCCTCCACAATAACATTCCCGAACGGTTCGTAGATGCTCGGTACAACAACAATGTCGAAAATGGACATGAGTGCATCGACATCTGTTCGAAACCCTGCGAACGTCACAGACGCATCGATACCAAGTTCTAGGCACAGCGATTCGGCGGCCTTCCGAAGCGCTCCATCACCTACCACGCACAGATGAACGTCCGGAGTCACTCTGTGAACATCCTGGAACGCTCGGAGGAGAAAATTCAGACCTTTTTGCGTGTCCAATCGACCCACAAAACCGATGACCCGGTGCCCTTCAGGTATGCCAAGGGATTCTCGCAGCACACGGCCTTCTCCATTAGGTCCGGCAACAGCACTGAACTTTATCCCATTGTACAGAACGCGTACGCGAGCGTGTCGGACATTGTATTTGTTTAGCAGCATGGTCCTGGCAGCATTCGAATTTGCAATGAACAACTGGCTGAATTGATTGTTTACCCTCTGGAAAGCACGCCGGACAGGACTTTCGATCCAGATGGATCCATGTTCACCCGCTACGATAGTTGGAACACCTGCCAACCAGCCGCCCGGTCGCGCCCACAGGTTTGCTGTTGTATTGCGTGCATACAGAATGTCTATCTTCTCTTTTTGGATCAGACGCGCAATCCGATAAGGAAGACCTGGATCGTATCGAGAGAATCTCGAAGGTACCACCACCGGGATGCCAATGGCTTCGAATCGGTCAGCATAG
Source organism: Latescibacteria bacterium UBA2968 (assembly GCA_963694355.1). Classification (GTDB taxonomy): domain Bacteria; phylum Latescibacterota; class UBA2968; order UBA2968. The sequence continues at coordinate 5,445 of CAVOEZ010000230.1, forward strand.
GTTCCGCGAAAATTCAAACAGCAGATCTGATGTGAATATTTCTCGCGATTGAACAGGGAGGAGGCATTCAACAGAACGGTCTCGATGCCGCCAATGTTGAGCGAATTTACAACGTGCAAAACCCGGTATGGACGATGAGTCTTCATCTTGATTCTGAACCTGTAAATTTCCTGAGCCAGAGCTCCAGTGTAAACATGCTCCACACCTGTTCATAGAGCTCATCGGCGCCCCGATCGTACTTGCTCAGGATTCCCTTTGTAACATCACCAGAGAGATGGCCAAGATAGAGCGCGTTGCGATCCAGGAGCAGGTCGTGGACCATCTCTCGAAGATCACTTCTCAGCCACTTCTGGACCGGGATTCCGAACCCCTGTTTCCTTCGCCGTAAAACGCTGGCAGGCAAGACGTCGCGAAACGCCTGTCTCAGAACATACTTTTTTACGAGGAATCTCATCTTCAGGTTGGCCGGAAGTGTCGCAGCGAATTCCACGACACGGTGATCCAGAAAAGGAAATCGCCCTTCGATGGAATGGGCCATCGTCATCTTGTCTGCCTTCAGAAGCAAATCTTCAGGCAGATACGTATTGATATCGATGTGCTGGATCTGGGAGAGGGAATCGCGTTTGGATACATCCTGGAATATTTCCCGGTAGGGTTGGGCAGGGTCGCCCTGACTGCCAACCGCGTGTCCGAAAAGCGCATCTTGAGTTGGCTTGTCAAAAACGGAAAGGGTACTCAAATACCGATTCAATGGATCTTCCCCGGCGCGAAGAAGGCCGCTGCGAAGCCGTTTGAGCACCCGTGTTAATCCATTCGTTTCGCTTGAAGGCAATGCGTGCGCAACCCGGTCGAACAGGTGCTTTCGGATGGGGGCCGGAACCCGGGCATAATAGCCGAGCAGATGATCCAGAGAATATCTGGTGTACCCCGCGAACAACTCGTCGCTTCCGTCTCCCAGAAGCACAACTTTCACCTGCTCGCTTGCGAGACGAGAAACATGATACGACAAAATCAGCGATGGATCGGCAACAGGTTCATCCATATGCCAGATCAGTTCCGGAATACAGTCCGTCATCCGTGGAACAATAACTTCCTCACGGTGATCTGTCCCATAGCTCAAGGCAACTTCTCTGGCGTGTTTGGTCTCATCGTACTGCTGTTCCCGGAAGCCCAGTGAAAAGGTCTTCACGGGATGATCACTCATCTTTGCAGCAAGTGCGGTGATGATGGAAGAATCCAGACCTCCG
>CAVOEZ010000231.1:0-6685 GCA_963694355.1 Latescibacteria bacterium UBA2968
CTCGCGTGTTCTCTTGATTGAGCTGCCAGGTAGAGCGCTCAAATCAGGATCACTTGTGCGCGTCTTTTCTCCAGCGAAAACCACGGGCGCCCTCATTTCGGTAAATACGGATTCGCTTGTCCTCAAGGATGAATCCGGGGAGCGGGTTGCAGTTCCAAGGCACAGGATTAATAAGCTGGAAGTCTTTAAAGGAATTGAAAACGGGACTCTCGACGGCGCGGCAGTCGGTTTGGTAAGTGGGTTTGTTATAGGCGGTATTGCGGGCTTAATGATCCTGGCTCCGGACTTCACGTTTTTATCAAACGATGAGGAGCAATTCCGCCGAGCGACCCTCACATTCCTGCTGTTCACCGGAGGTGGACTGTTGATTGGTGCGGGAATTGGAAGCAGGATTCGGAAGGAGCGTTGGAAACGAGCAAATGCCGACAGGTTGTATCTTGACGCCAATCGGTCGAGTAAAGCGATTGGATTGACGGCGTCGGTGAGATTTTAGTGTGGCTGGTCGAATGGAGGTTGAACGTGTGGAACACGATGATGATTTGCATCTTTTCATTCCTGTTCTATACTGTCTGTGACAAAAAGACCGATGCAATTATAATTCTGGGACCAGGTGAATCGGAAGTTGCGCTCGCAGGTACCTGGTTTCAACAGGAGGTCGGTAGACATGACATCCTTTGTCTGGTGTAACCTGGAGTGTTGGGGAGGTTGAATATGGATCGGAGAATAGCTCTTACTCTGTATGTAACCCTCCTGCTTTTCCTTGGTGCGTTTGGGAAAGCCTCAGCATTGGTAGTTATCGATCCTGCACGCCAAGGTGTTTGGGTTCGTGTAATTGCGCCCGATAGCGGTGCAATTGCCGCTGCTGGAGATACAATTCATATCCATGTGGTTACGCTGACTAACATTACAGACACCGTTTATGTGGCAATTGTCAAGGATCTAACCGCCTCTGTTGATGAGGCGCGGTTCATTATTGCCTCTGGTGGTGGAAAGGATACCACCGGTACGGGGAAGGTGGTTTTTGCAGGGAAAAAGGCTCAGTCTGATGCGGTTGAGGACACCTTCGATAGATACACTTTCAGTTTCGGCATAGCTGCAGGTGATACCCTTTTGCCGCCCGGAAACATTTTGAAGGTAGCTGTATTTTATAAACAAAGCTCCAGTCCTGGGACTCTTCAAAAGATCAATAACCAGATGACCGGTTTTCAGATCTTGCCGGGAACATCATCACTGGCGACAACCCCGGTGGGTGATGGCGTGACATTCGGTATCAGAGGTTCAGGTTCTACGGACACGACCGTAGTCGACACTGGACGCGCCATTAGTATCCCGGGAACGATTACCACGGTGGCTGGAGATGGAAGGAATGAATTTGTGGGTGATGGGGGGCTGGCAACCAGGACAGGCCTGAAGAATCCTGCAGGTGTTTTTGTGGATCGTGGGGGCAGCATCTACATTACGGATACATTCAATTATCGCATTCGCAAGGTGGATCAGTTGGGTGTGATTAGTACCGTGGTGGGGAGTGGCGGGACCACCTTTTCAGGTGATGGGGGACCTGCGATGTGGGCAGGACTGGTCATTCCAAGTAGTGTATTCCTGGATGCTGTGGGCAATATGTATATCGCAGGCATCAACCGGATCCGCAGAGTGGATGCGGTTACTGGAGTCATCGGCACGGTTGCCGGCAACGGTACTTATTCATACTCAGGTGATGGAGGGCCAGCAACTGTGGCCGGGATTTGGGGTCCTTCTGGTGTCTTCCTGGACAAAATGGGCAGCCTGTATTTCGCGGATTCAGGTAACAATCGTATACGTAAGGTAGATGGGACAACGGGGATAATTACAACGATCGCGGGTAGAGGTACAAGCGGCTACTCGGGTGATGGTGGGCCGGCTGTCGCTGCGAGTTTGAACTCACCCCGCGGTGTTTTTGTGGACAGTTCACTTTCCGTTTTTATCGCAGATACGAATAACCATCGAATACGATTTATAAACGGGATAACGGGAATTATCACGACTGTTGCCGGCAGCGGAATCCCTGAAATTCATGGAGATGGTGGGCCCGCTACGGAGGCCGGCTTTGCCCTCCCGGGAAGCATTTTTCTGGACAGTGAGAACCGGCTCTTTATCGCCGACACCTGGCACCATCAAATCAGGATGGTCGACAGAACCGGCATCATCAGAACCGTAGTGGCCACGAATGACACGACGGCAGGATACGGGGGAGATGGGGGACCAGCGAGCGAGGCCAAACTGAGGGCGCCGACGGGCGTCTTTATTGACGGTTCCGGCAATCTCTTTATTGCGGATTCACAGAACAACAGGGTGCGCGTGGTCAAGGGAATCGCGGCACCGACCATCCTAGAAACCGGCAGTGTCTCACCAGCGGTATCTGACACCATTCCGGGGAAAATTGTGACAGTGGCGGAACCGGACTCGGTGAATTCTCTGGGGACGGCGGTCCTGCCCTTGGAGCAAGTTTCCAGGTGCCCAATGGACTGTTCGTGGATCAAGACAAGAGCCTCTACATAGCAGATCGATGGAATAACAGAATCAGGGTTGTAGATGGTGTATCAGGTGTGGTGAGGACCATAGCCGGAAATGGCACAAACGGGTATTCCGGAGACGGCGGTGCAGCAACTGATGCCAGCCTGAACTCTCCGACGGACCTGGTGAAAAACGACTCTGGTGACCTGTTCATTTTGGATATGCACAATCAGCGCGTAAGAAGGGTCGGCGCCAGTACAAACATCATCACGACCTTTGCGGGAGATGGTACTCGGGGGTACTTCGGCGACGGTGGTCCGGCGACGAACGCCAGCTTCTTCTTTCCCCAGGGGCTCGCACTTGGTCCGGGCGGCGACCTATATGTTGCCGACAGACTTAATCACCGAATTCGAAAGATATCTGCAGAAACAGGGATTGTTACAACTGTTGCCGGAGATGGGATCGAAGGGTTTTCCGGCGATGGCGGAATTGCTACGGTCGCGAAAATATCAAGGCCTGCGGATGTCTTTGTTGATATCCTGGGCAACATCTACATCGCAAGTGAAGGCAATAATCGAGTAAGAAAGGTGGGTTCCTCCGGGATTATCTCTACAATAGCCGGGAATGGCATATTCGGGTTCTCCGGAGATGGTGGATCGGCCACGCACGCAAGAATCGGCAGTCCAGCCAGAGTGACCGTAGATGCAGAGAACAATCTGTTTTTGGCAGAGAAAGGGAATAACAGAATACGCAGAATAGACAGGCGCACTGGTGTTATAACCACAGTCGTCGGCAACGGAGGAAAAGCCTTTTCTGGTGACGGGGGAAAAGCCATCCATGCGGGTCTCGACGAACCCAATGGGATTTTTGTTGATGAGGAAGGCGATCTCTACATTGCGACGGGTAACCGGGTTCGGGTGGTACGCGGGATTGCAGCATCCGGTAGCGCGATGCAAAATTCCATCACTCCCGCCCTGGATAGTGTCCTGGTGGATTCTCAATCGACGATTGATGTCGCTTTCCTGGTCCAGAATGCGGCACCTGCTTCACACATCCAATTGGACCTGCGCTACGATCCTGAGCTTCTGAGCTTTAGCAATTTGACTCCGGGCTCGTCAGGGGGCATTGCATTCGACGTGCTGGTCTCCCGTCCGGAAAACGGTATTCTGTCGTTGGATCTGAGCCCGTCCGGGCCTCTCCCAGTTGGTGTTACCGAGTTTGTGACGGTGGCTTTCGATCTGGGAGAAGTTGCCTTTTACTCAACTTCGATCAGCGTGGGGAGGTCTTCAACCTTAACCTTGATTTCTGGTGAAACGGACGATCTGAAGACTGGAAGCACCTCTGTGATTCAGCGCATTCCAGCCCCTCAGGATCTGAAGGCAGAAGTTTTCACAGACCCCCGTTTACGAGTCGATCTGTCGTGGGTAGCTTCGAAACGATTTCAAAGTTTCGTGGTGTTTCGTGCCGCAGTCGGCGAGAATAGCCTCCAGAGACTTAGCGCTGTACTTGATACCTCGGCATTCATCGATTCTACAGTAACACCAATGAGACACTATTCGTATCGGGTCCACATAAGCCTGGATGATTTCCTGGGACCCGCATCAGTGGTCGACATCCAGATTCCTGCAGTTCCGCCCAAAATCGTTGGACGCATTCCGGATTTCAGGGGCGCTGTCAACACGCAGATCGTGGTCGATCTCAATGATTACGAAAATGATCTGGCCGATGAGGATGGAAATCTCGTCTGGTCCACGGAGGGTGTGTCCTTTTCTGAAATTTCAGGGATACAGGGTTCTGGTGGCAGCCAAGACATCCTTATTTTCAGACCTGCTGACGGTTTTGTCGGGACATCCACCGTAACAATTGTATTGAGGAATGGATCTGGATCTGAGGACCGCCAGGAGATCCGGCTGGTCTGGGTTTCATTAGAAGAGTTTAACGGGGATGGCCAGGTGGGTTTCTCTGATTTTGTCTTGTTCGCACAGAATTATGGAAAAAGACAACAGGACGACGATTTTCAAGATCAATTTGATTTAAACAACGACGGTGAGGTGAACTTCCCTGATTTCGTTCTGTTCGCACAGGCGTATGGGAAGTGATTGTTGTGCAATTAGAGCGTTAAATTTGAATTCCAGAGGGTGTATTTCTCCTAATCATTTCCAGAGACACGTTCGAGATCCAGACCTCTAACATTGGGAAGCTGGAATTTGTCGAACAGAAAGTCAATCCGAGGCTGACTCCAGGATTCGTCCCTTTGGTCTCGCTGTGACGCTGGGAATCATCGGCTCTCAGATCAAAATGGATGGTTTTGGTAAACAATATAGTATTAAATAATACAAATATATTAATTGAGCCAATGAATCAAATCCAAATTATAAACTCAATATTATAAGGTATTTAAACCTGTATTTCATTTTAAATAAAATTCCACACGTCTGGAAAATTGGTCAGTTCGATTCTTCTTTTCCCAACCTACTCTACCGGTCCCGTTAGTTCTTGAAACTACGGGACCTCTTCTTTACCATTAGCCACGATTCAGTCAGAAGCCAGAACACACACGGGGGCTGAGGTGGAGCTACTGATCCAAAATGCGACTGTAGTAGACGGTTCTGGAGGTTCGCCAACGCAAAGTGACGTGGCGATCTCCGGGGACCGAATCTCGGCCGTGGGGAACTTTGAATTCCCAAAGGACGTCCCCGTGCTCGACGCGTCTGGCCTGGTGGTCGCACCCGGGTTTATCGATATCCACAGTCACTCCGATTTCACGCTTGTAGTGGACCCCCGGGCGGTCAGTTCGATCACCCAGGGTGTGACGCTGGAGGTGGTGGGAAACTGCGGCCACGGGTGTGCGCCAATTGTGGATCCGGAGATGACGCGGTCCAATATCTACGGGTGCAAGGCAGAGCACGAGATCGGGTGGCGATCGGTGGCCGAGTATCTTGAGCGTCTGGAAGCGGTTCGCCCGGCGGTGAATGTGGCAACGCTGGTACCCAACGGGAATCTGAGGCTCGCGACCTCCGGCCTGGTGGATCGACCGTCGACCCAGAGCGAACTCAGGGAGATGAAGCGATTGCTCGCCCAGGGGTTGGAGGAAGGTGCGCTGGGGTATTCGACCGGGTTGGAATACGGACTCGAGCGCGGGTGCTCAGAAGAGGAGATTGCCGAGCTTTGCAAGGTGACCGCCCGGGCGGGCGGTTTCTACGCGACGCACACACGAAACCGTTCAGGCGAAGCTGTGGAGACGATCGCCGAGGCGATCAGAGCGAGCGCCCTGGCGGAGGTTCCGCTGCAGATCTCCCACATTTCCGTGGTGGCGCGGTTGGCCGAGAATGGAAAGTGGGCGGTTGAGCAGGCGCTGGATCAGGTGGAGAACGCCCGGGGACGCGGGCTGGACATTGGCTTCGATATGCACACGCGACTGTTCGGAACGACCCATTTGAGCGCCGTGCTGCCACCCGGGGTGCTGGCCGGGAAGAAGGAGGAGATCGCTGCGAGGCTGCGGTCGAGAGCGGAACGGAAGGAGATGAAAGGCTATCAGAGTATTGTTACGGCGCTCGCCCAGGGAGATTGGGAGCGAATCGTGGTGTTTCATGCGCCGGATCAGCCGGAGCTCAGCCAGAAAAGTGTTTTAGAAATCGCGAAGGAAGCGGGTACAGATCCCCTGGATGCGATGTACGATATTCTTCTTGATGGAATCGATCACATGAACGAGATTATGGTCATCGCTTTCAGCTACCGGGAAGAAGATATCCGGCCGGCGTTCGATCACCCGTCCTGTATGGTTGGCTCGGACGCGACGGCGCTCGCCCCGGACGGCCCCCTGAAGGACAACACGTTTCACGGGGCCTACACGTGGTCGTCGTGGTTCTTCAGACATTTCGTTCGCGATACCGGGGTGTTGCGTATGGAGGAAGCGGTCAGGAGATTGACTTCTCTGCCGGCCGAACGTCTTGGGCTTGACGACCGGGGCGTGATTAAACCAGGCGCCTTTGCAGATCTGGCCATTTTTGATCCAAACTTGTTTGGCGAGCGCGGGACGACTTTCGAGCCGAATCAGATCGCGGAAGGAATGAGGGACGTAATGGTGAATGGAGAGTTCGCGGTTAAGGACGGTGAGTTGACCGGTGAGCGGAGTGGGCGGGTTTTGAGGAGGAGAGAGTAACGAGTTAAGAGTTTCGAGAGTAGAGTCAGTGGC
>CAVOEZ010000232.1:0-6680 GCA_963694355.1 Latescibacteria bacterium UBA2968
GCAGGGGCGATCGATTTTGCCCCTCACCCGGGGTGAGCGCGAGGATTGGCCCGAAGAGATGTTCGTTCAGATCAGTGAGGCGCAGGTTGGGCGGGCGGTGCGGACACACCGATGGAAATACGGCGTGAACGCGCCGGACAAGCAGGGTGGACACGATCCGGGGTCGGACGTTTACGAGGATCAGTATTTGTATGATCTCCAGGTGGATCCGTACGAATTGACGAATTTGATCGGGATCGAGGCGCATCAGCCAGTTGTCGAGAAGATGAGGAAGAGGCTGATCCGGCGAATGGTCGAAGCGGGTGAAGCAGCTCCGGAGATTCGGTCAGCAGAATCGCGAAAGAGTGGACAGCGCGTGGTTACGACAGAGGAGGCGCTGGAGTGACCCGGTAAAGTGAACTGTTTCGTTAATCCTGGCAGGCACCAAATTTAGAGAGAGGCCGGAAAATGGAGTATCGCGTTCTTGGGAAGACAGGACTGAAGGTTACGTCAGTGGGTGTGGGATGCTGGCAAATGGGTGGTATGAAGGGTGGGTCGGGTTGGACCGGCACGACGGACGAAGAGTCCATTGCCACGGTTCACCGTGCAGAGGAGATGGGCGTGAATCTGCTGGATACGGCCGAAGGATATGGACAGGGGCACAGTGAAGAAGTCCTGGGGAAAGCGTTGAAGGACGGCAGGCGCGATCGGTTTGTGATCGCTACGAAGGTCCGCCCGATCACGGACGACGGGAATGAGGATAAGGCCCGGCAGCGGATTCTGGAGGCCTGCGAGGGGAGCTTGCGCCGGCTGCAGACCGACCATATCGATGTCTACCAGCTTCACGCGGTTCCACACGAAGACACGATGCCGGTGGTGATGGATACGCTTGCGGAGTTGAAGGCGCAGGGGAAGATCCGTTGGTTCGGAATTTCAATCAACGATACGGACGCGATCAGGAAGTTGCTGGCTCTGGGTGACCTTGCCACGGTGCAGGTGAGCTACAATATCCTGAGTCGGAGTGGCGAGGAGGCCTTGCAGCTGGCAAAGGACGAGAACCTGGGCAGTTTGATACGGTCGCCGCTGTCTTCGGGAGCGCTGTCGGGTAAGTACTTTGATGCGCAAGATCTGGATGATGCAGATCGGCGTCTCGAGAGATTTTCGTCGGAGAAGTCAGCGGCAGCGTTCGGCAAATTATCCGAACTGCTTTTCCTGACCGAGGGAGGTAGGCGGACTATGGTGCAGGCAGCACTACGGTTTGTGCTGGATACAGTTGGTGTGACCTGTGTTATCCCTGGGGCAAAGAGCAGGCAGCAGCTAGAGGATAACGCCGGGGCTATGGATCTACGGCCGCTGAGTGAAGATGAACGTGCGCGAGCTATCGAGATTGCGGATGGTTCGGGGTTCTAAGGAGGATCTGGACCGGTAAATCCCTGGAAATGGTTGTGGTGCTGGCAGACCTCAATCAGCGTGGAAAGGTATAGAATGTCCGAAGCGATGTCAGTGAGTCGCGACGACGGTTACCGCGGTATCTGGTGGTGGGATACATTTCCGAACCGGATCCGAGGACGTGGACTCAGAGAGGGTAGTGACGTTTATGGGCGGGCAGCCATTTAATGACACCTCGCTCCACAAATGGTATGTGGTTGAAAGCGATGAACAGACGTTTGCATTTACAGATTTTGATATTGAGGCCGGCAGCCTGACTTTCACGCTGGATGGCGAGCGACCGGTCCAGGTCCCATTAGAAGACTCGGGTGAGTCGATTGCCCGTCTGGAATTGTCCACCGAGGTGGTCGGTGCGAGGCGGCAACTGAGGCTGGCACGATATTCCCATTATGTGTCGGTCCGGATGGGTTGACGAGGAGAGACTCAATGTCCACTGGCTGCCGACTCCGACTCCTTCAGACGGGATGCCTGAGGACAACGTGGGTGAGAGCGGGGAAAAAGGTATGTTACGATGAAGGTGATTTACTCGAACAATCACATCAACCACCATCCACCGTTTCAGTTTTTGGGAAATGGAATGCATCCCTATCCGGAGGTGCCAGAGCGACTCGGGGTGATTTTGAATGCGCTTCGCGAAGCGGGCTCGGTTGATGTGGTTCAACCCAGAGCCTTCTCGATGGAGGCAATTCGGGAGGTCCACGCCGCGGGATTTCTACACTACCTGGAGGGTGTATACAAGGCCTGGGTAGCAGATGGTGGTGGCTCAGAGGCGGGTCTCATTCCAGATACGTTTGCGATGCGTGCACTGAGAGGGCAGCCCAAAGATCTGGTCCATCAGGCGGGGTACTACTGTTTCGAGACGCAGACGCCAGTGATGGAGCGAACGTTCGAAGCTGCTAAGGAGGCGGCTTTCTGTGCGCTCACCGGGGCGGATTTCTTGCTTGCGGGTGATCGCTCCGCCTACTCGATGTGCCGGCCGCCGGGGCATCACGCAGGGAGAGATCTGTACGGTGGCTACTGCTATTTGAACAATGCGGCGATCGCAGCAACCCATCTCTCGAAGCACGGTCGCGTGGCCATTCTGGACGTGGACTTTCACCACGGGAATGGGACGCAGGATATTTTCTATGATTCAGATGCCGTGTTGTTCGTGTCCCTTCACGCGGATCCCAATCGGAAATATCCGTTTTTCAGCGGGTTCGAGGGTGAAAAGGGAGAAGGTTCCGGAATCGGATACAACTGGAATTTTCCGCTGGGGACTGGCGTTGGAGAGGCCGAGTATCTGGATGTTCTGGATCTCGCAGCAGAGAAGATCGACGACTTCGATCCCGCGTTTTTGGTGATCTCGATGGGTGCGGATATCTTTAGAGATGATCCGTTGGGTGATTTCGATCTGGGGGTGGACGCCTTTGGCGCGATAGGCAGGCGGTTGTCGGCGCTGGGTGTTTCAACGTTGATCGTGCAGGAGGGCGGTTACGATCTGGCGAGTCTGGGCGATTGTGTGGTGACGTTTTTAGCTGGATTCGCGTCCTGAATGGGTCGCGATCGAGCGAATACTTCTGATAAACCTTTTTGCGAATAGAGGAGGATGAGAGATGATAATGGCCGAGATGACTTCTCCGGAGATCGATGCCCTCTCCAGAGATATCGTGGTGCTAATTCCGGTGGCGTCTTGTGAACAGCACAGCTATCACCTGCCGGTGTTTACGGATAGTATGATCGGCGGCGAGGTGGCGAGGCGGGTGCACGAGCGATGCCCGGACGATGTGCTGGTGCTTCCGGTGCAGTGGTTGGGCTATTCCCAACATCATATTCGTTTTCCCGGTACGGTGAGCGCGATTTCCGAGACACATTTGCTGCTGATGATGGATATCGTGGCTTCGATGGTGGGTCACGGTTTCCGGAAAATTCTGATCCAGAACAGCCACGGCGGAAATGGGTCCAATGTTTCCGTTCTGCTGCAGCGATTGATGGAACGCTATCGAAACGAAGAGGCGGAATTCTATTCCAGGTGGGCCTGGGCATCGACGGAGCAGTTGAACGAGATCCGTGAACTTGGCGGCGCCGGATCCGGTCACGCCGGGGAAACGGAGACGTCTATGATTCTGGCGATCCGTCCGGACCTCGTTCGAACCGATCGCCTGGATGCCGATGGCGAGCGGGATGGGATGCGAGTTCCAGGAGTAGCCTCTTATCACCGGTTTGATCAGCGCACCGTACACGGCGGCGTGGGAGATCCCACATCGGCTACTGCGGAAAAGGGCGAACGCTTTTTCGATGTTTCTGCCGATGAGATCGCTGCCAACGTGAAAGAGATCCGTGCGCTCAAGCCATTTGATAGAGAATAGGGCGTGCGCGAGATGCGCCCGAAGACCAGGTCCGGGGACGTTGAGACGATGACCGCAGATCGGATGCTTTACAGTTGGATGGTTGTTTTCTACCTGGCGATGACGCTTGCTGTGGGCGCCGAGGGGCCGATGGACAGTAGTGGACCAACCCCTGGAGATCCGTTTGATGGGAAAACTTGGCCGGGCAAAATGTCGGCAGAAGCCCGGGAAGGGACGAAGCCGGCGGCCGCCAGACTTGTAGGTTTAATGAATGACGGTGACGCGCTGGGCGTGGCCGACGCGGTTCGCCGCTTGCGTGAGTTGCACGGTGAACTCGCGGGGGTTCCGGAGAAGAGACCAGAGTATCTTGGTCCACCAGATGCTTCTGAGCCGGATGTTGATCGCGTCGCCGGATTGCGGCGTGCATCCTTTGAGCGGATGAAGGGGAAGAATGCCTTCGAGCTTGCGCCCGTCCCTGATGCGGAACATCAAACAGGCCAACGCCTGCGTGTGAGTTTGAGACACGGACGGGCATACCTGCTATCGGCCGAGGCGGGCGGTGAAGGTAGTGACTTGTTCCGGGACTACGGTATCAAGGCGTTCGACTATCTGGTTTCCGCCGAGACGAGTTCAGGCCTGTTTGGCTTTCCTTACGATCCCTCGGGTGGAAGACTCAAGAAGGGCGCGGCCAGCCTGGTCGAAATGGGAGAGGCTGCCGGTCATACGATGGTGGAGAACGGATGGTTGATCGAAGATCTGGGTGAGGGCGGACTTCAGTTCGACAACGGGATGGTTGGGTTCGGCCTGGTGTATGCCTGGGCGTTGACTGGCAAGCAGGTGTATCTCGATGCGGCGAAGCGTGCGGGTGACTGGGCGGTTGACCGGCCGCTGGTGGCGAACTGGAATTACAATTCCTTCTCAGGTCTTCTGCTTGCGCGGCTTTACAGGGCGACAGGTGAACAGAAATATCTGGATGCGGCGCATCAGAAGTTCGAGCTGGGTGTGATTCCCGGCCAGATGGAGAATGGGCGGTGGTTCGACCAGCACAATGCGAAAATACAATATCATTCAGTGATGCTGCCGAGTCTGGTCGAGTATTATCTGGCTTTGACTCAGGCCGGCGAGGTGGATGGCGCTTCTGCTATCCGAGACCGTATCGTTTTGGGGCTGGACAATCTTTCGACGCAGATCTTGACGCACGGCGCTTCGAATGTGCACGAGCTGCTGTCACTGGACGCGCTGGTACTGGGATCGTCCGCGCTGGGTGAGAAAGCGACCTGGCGTCAGGCAGGAAATGCCAACGTGAACGCGCTGTGTGACAAGGGTCTTCCCGAACTGGAGAACCGAGACTTTCCGATGACGGAGACCGTGGCCGGGTGGTTGTTGTACAGGCGTTCGATGGCAAAGGACGCATTGATGCTGGAAATTTCAATGGGACTGAGGAATAAGTGAGTTGACCGGGACTGAGTTTACCGGTATGTTAGGCGCCCAATTGAGAACAACAACTGATTTGGAGGGTTTCAAATGCGCAGCAATAAACTTCGTGAGCTGATCAAGGCAGACAAGCCTACACTTGGCACTCACGTGCACAGTCCCTGGCCTTCGGTGGTCGAGATGGTTGGGATTTCTGAGATGTTCGATTACGTTGAATATGTGGCCGAATACGGTCCCTTCGATATTCATACATTCGACAATATCGGGCGAGCAGTCGATATTTTCGACCATATGTCCTCGATGATCAAGGTGGAACAGGAGCCCCGGGGACATATCGCTTCGCGAGCTATCGGCGGTGGGATTCAGAATGTTCTGTTTGCCGATGTCCGCACAGTCGCCGATGTGGAGGAGTGTGTAAGCGCGGTTCGTGCCGAGACGCCTGGCAGTGGCGGTACCCACGGTGCGAGCGCTCGACGAAATGTGCGATTTGGGATGGACGCGGGTAAGCCGGCCTTCGTCGAAGCGATGGATGATGCGGTTGTAGCGATCATGATCGAGAAAGCGCCCGCCGTGGAAAATCTGGAAGCGCTGCTGTCTGTGAAGGGTGTTGATATGGTGCAGTTCGGACCGGCGGATTATTCGATGAGTCTGGGACTGGTTGGAGAGTTCGGTCACCCGAAAGTGAAGGAGGCCGAGAAGTTCGTCATCGAGACTTCCCTGAAGATGGGTGTCCTGCCCAGAGCCGAGATTGGGACGCCCGATCAGGCGAAGCACTACCTGGATATGGGCGTGCGCCATTTCTGTATGGGTACGGAGGTGAGTATCCTGATGAATTGGTTCAGGACCCAGGGCGAAGAGATGAAGAAGGTGCTGGAAGGGGCGTAGACGAATACCAGAGGTAAGAACTTAAAGTGCGTAAGTGGATAGGTGCTTACACCTCCCGCTTACGCACTTTTTGTCTTTGGAAAGATTGCCGATTTCGAGAGCGGGCGCCCCGGCGGTCACGTTCCAGGGCTATCACTCGCCCAGATTTACCATGTCGACTTAGTGCCCCAAGGGGGCACTGCATCTTAGCCCGGAGTTCTTGAATCCCTGGTACATTCTCCAAGGCTAACCCGGTGTGGCCTTTCGATTTAGTGCCCCAACGGGGCACCGTATCTTAGCCCGGAGTTCTTGAATCCCTGGTACATTCTCCAAGGCTAACCCGGTGTGGCCTTTCGACTTAGTGCCCCAACGGGGCACCGTATCTCAGCCCGGGGTTCTTGAACCCCGGGTACCTTCTCCGTAGTTAACACGGTGTGCTCTGAGCCTGAACAGTTTTTGTTAAACACCCACCTCAAAGGGCTTGCTGGGTGCGCCCTGAGAGATGATCTCGGATTACTTTGTTCCCCAGGACGAATCCCTGTACTCGTCCTCCAGCAACCTCTCGATCAGGGAGAGCAGGTTTGCGACATCCTCCTCTGTCTTGAATCGCATCAGCATCCAACGCGA
>CAVOEZ010000233.1:0-6679 GCA_963694355.1 Latescibacteria bacterium UBA2968
AACATAGTCGGCGGACTCTGAGAAAATCGGCCCACCACTTCCAGTCACTGGAGAGCGAATCAGTTTGAGTCGGGGATCATAATTCCCCGAATCCGCATCGACATAGAATTCTGCGAATCGCCTGGCACGATCCACATGCTCCGATATTGCGGGATCTGCCAGCCCGAAATTCTGAAACCCCACATACCCTTCGCTCAAATGAAGCATGTCGGTATGTTTTACCAACTCTTGCTCTACGGCCTTCTGATATTGATAAGTCCATTGCCTGGTAATGCCATTCCAGGCGGACAAGCTCCAATCCAATACCTGATCGCTGCCGCCCATTGCATAGAACAGCGGCCAACTGTTGAAACATTCATAGTCGTCATCGAGTTTACCGTGATCTCGAAGGGTGCCACCCCGGAATACATACTTATCGATAAACAACCCGGCGGCCTGATTCATGAGATCGATCAATTCCCTTTGCCTGATCGCCCAGGGCGGAACCGGATCACGGCCTTCGATGGATATCGAAATCATATCATTTCTCACGAATTGGGAATAAACAGCTAGTAGCATACTCCTGGCAGTAATCGCATTCACATCCGGGATTCTCGATCCCCGCATCTCTCACTTGATCATCGCTCCTGCAACAATTTCCGCCACATCTCGCACCGGCAATTCCGACCCATTTTTCTCGCTCTCATTCCCCAGCATCCGCAGACAGAACGGACACCCTACTGCGACGCTTTCGGCTCCAGTGGCACGTGCCTCCTCGAACCTTGTTGCGCTGACTGCGCCGGTGCCTTGCTCCTCTTCCTTCCACGCCTGGGCGCCACCGCCTCCGCAGCAAAATGAATTCTCTCTCCTCCTCTCCATTTCCACCAGGCCTGCACCAGCCCCCAGCAACGAATCGCGCGGCGCGTCATACTCCCCATTCTGGCGTCCCAGGTAACACGGATCGTGAAACGTCACCGGCGTCGATCCGTCGGTATCCAAAGTAATCGATCCGCTCGCGATCAGATCCTGAATCGCCTGAGTATGGTGCAGCACATCGAAGGAACCGCCGAAGGTGGGATATTCATTCTTGATCACGTGAAGGCAATGCGGGCACCCGGTAACAATTTTTTTCCCCGGAGGCACGACTGCATCCAGTGTATCCACATTCCCCCGGGCCATTTCTGCAAACAGATACTCGTTACCGGACCGCCTGGCCACATCACCGGTACACCTTTCGCGATTGCCCAGAACCGCGTAATTCACACCGGCCCCCTGCAGAATCGATGCGGTTGCCCGGGCGACCTCTCCTGCGCGTGGATCGAATGCGCCTGCACACCCGACCCAGAACAGCACATCAAAATCGGGGTTATCCTCCACGGTGGGAACGGTAAAGTCGAGGGCTTCGGTCCACGCCAACCGGTCGCCTGACAAGTTCCAGGGATTGCCCTGATTCTGCATTCCATCGAATGCGAGTCGGAGTTCTTGGGGGAAGCTGCCATTCATCAGAACCTGACCACGTCGAATATCCATCAGATCCATCATCGGTTCGTTGCCCACAGGGCACGCCTCGGTGCAAGCGCCGCACCCCAGACACGACCAGAGCGCAGACTCATCCACCGCGTAATCCAGCAGCGCGGCATCATCCGCATCTCCATTAGCCAGACTTGAGAGATGCTCTCCAAGATAGTACCGCTTGTTGATCTCGAGGGCTGCTGGTGACAGCGTCTTCCCTGTGGAAGTGGCCGGACACACATCCTGACAGCGATTGCACATAATGCAGGCGAATGCGTCGACTATTTGCGTTCTGCTCAGATCGGTCAATCGTGAGGCCCCGAACTGTTCCGCGTCATCTTTTTCAAAATCGATCGGATCAAGTGCACCTGGCGATCGACGATCGGGACGTGTAAAATAATTCAGGGGACCCATAAACAGATGGGCGTGCTTGCTGTACGGAAAGTAGGGGATAAACGCCAGGACAAGTCCCTGGGATATCCACCAGCAGACACGCGTGCCCAGACTCGACCCGGTTTCCTGCATGCCCGCCCACAGGACGGCGACAGTACTCGCAAACGGCTGCCAGGTATCATACCCACCCTCAACAAGGTCAAACGACGCACCAAGAAAGCGAAAGCCTACGTGCCCGAGGACGAACACACCTACAAGAAGTGAATCTCTCCGCATGCCCTTCTCCGCGCCGGGGTAGAGTCGAATTTGTTTCGGAAACAGGAGGTCGGTCGACCCGAAAACGAATCTGCGTGCAAGAAAATAAGTCATCGCTACAATCACGCAAACACTCAGAAGATCTCCACAGAAGCGATACGGACCTCCAAGCGAACTCCCATCGAGGAACCGAAACCCTGGCATAAATCCCTCGACCAGATCGGCTGCGTTCGCAATAAGATAATAAACGAAACCCAGAACCAGGAAGACGTGGATCAATGACGTAAGGGGTCGCCTTGTCCTCATACCACCCTGGCTGACAATTGCCATCATCGCTTCGCCAACCCGTCGAAGAACTGGCGCAGTCAGAAGATTCCCCTGTCCCCTGCGTATTGCCCTCACCATTCGCGAAAAGTGAAGGCCGGAAAATCCAAGGGAAGCCAGTGCGACCAAAACGTAGACGATCTTTTCCAGGGGACTGAGCATTAAACCTCCTGATGATTTCTGATGGCCTCGGTGAGCGCCGGAACATATTCAAACAGGTCGCCAACTATCCCGTAATTTGCCCATCCGAATATAGGAGCATCCGCATTCTGATTGATCGCAACGATCATACGTGAAGTCTTCATCCCTGCCAGATGCTGAATCGCTCCGGAAATTCCACAGGCGATGTAGAGATCCGGCTGCACCGTCTTCCCGGTTTGACCTACCTGATGTTCATAGGGAATCCAGCCGGCGTCGACCGCCGCACGACTCGCCCCCATCGCAGCTCCCAATACCTCAGCGAGCTCGGAGATAGGTTTGAACCCTTCCGAACCACCCACCCCTCGACCACCTGACACGACCACCCGGGCATCTGTCAAACTGACATCGCTGGTTGACGATTCAGCTCCCAGGACCTTCGTCGGAATATCTTGTTCGGAAATCTCCGTAGATGCTTCGATGATCTGCACATTGCTGTCCCCGTCCCGCCCTGCAGGCTCAAAACAGTGTCGGCGCAGGGTGGCGAATCGAGGAGTGGATTCACTGAACGCTATTTTCGAAATGGCATTCCCGACAAGCACCGGGCGTCTGGCCACAAGCGATCCCTGTTCGATCAAAAGCTCCGTGCAATCAGCTGCAACAGCCGAACCCACTCTGGCGGCCACGTGGGCCGATAGCTCGAGACCGGCATTCGTGGCGCCCATCAGAACCAATTGTGGATGAACGCTCTGAACCAGCTTAACAAGAGGAGCAGAAAACGGCTCCAGCCTGGAGTCCGCAAGGCTCGCGTCGTCCGCTACAAAAACTCGGTCCGCCCCACAGGAGACGCACTGTTGAGCGACGTCGTCGACGTCCTCGCCCAGCACAACCACATCAACGCCTCCACCGAGGTCGGGCGCCAACCGCAAAGCCGCCCCCAGAACCTCCCAGGAGATCGGGTCGATCTGACCTCTATGGTGTTCGATCCAAACCAACACGCCGGCAGACATCAACCAGGTCTCCCACAGACGAATTCTATCCTGCTCACAGCAGTTTCTCCTCAGCCAATTTACTGATCAACGTCTCTGCGGCCTCCTTCGGCGAACCACCGATTATCTCGACGCCTCTCTCCCGGTTTTCTGCGAGCACTACCTCCGACCAGACAACTTGGGAACCCCGTAGCCCTACCTCATCGAGATTCAATTCCAGATCATCGATACCCCAGACAGGAATGCTCGCCGAAGCTGCACGGCGAATGCCGATGAAGCTGGGATATCTGGGTTCACATATCTCCTTTACCACACTTACCACGGAGGGCAGCCTGCTGCTCACGGTCTCGCGTCTGTTCTCGAGCAGCCGAACAGCCTCCAGCGTATTGTCTTCCAAATCCAGACTACCCAGCTCGGCCACGTAAGACACTGCCGGGACATCCAGGATGGCCGCCAGTTGAACTGCAGTCGCCCCCGAGTTCCCGTCGATGGAAGTCTTGCCGGAAAGAATCAGATCGAATGGATCCAGCTTCGCGATCGCTGCGGCCAGAACTCGTGCCGTCGCCAGCGTATCGCCTTCCCTGAACAGGGGATCCGATAGCAGAATCGCCTCATCCGCGCCCATTGCCAACCCGGTCTTCAGAGCATCGACCGCTTCGGGCTCACCCACACAGATCAGGGTTACCTTGCCCCCGTGTTCCTCCTTGAGCTGAATTGCAATTTCAATGGCGTACTCGTCCCAGGGGTTAACGATCCTGGGCCCGCCCTCAGCCATAATCTGCAGGGCATCATTTTTGGGCGATAATTGAGCGGTATCGGGTACCTGCTTGACCAGAACAATCGCGTGCACGGCTTCCCCTCTTCAAAGACTCATCTGTCTCAGCTCTCAGCCTGCCAGTCCGAAGTGTCATAAGCCGGCAACTCGCACCGCAAACCGCGATCTTCCCGCGTGCCCAACACGTAGGCCGCCTGCATCAGTTGGTGAATCTGTGATGTACCCTCGTAGATCACAGCACTCTTGCTGTTGCGCAAATGGCGCTCAACTCCGTACTCGTCCGAGTAACCATAGGCCCCGTGCACCTGCACGGCGTCGTTCGCGGTATCGCTCGCAGCCTCCGTGCAATACCACTTTGCCATACTGATCTCACGCGTGCAGCGCTCACCCTGATTCTTCAGCCAGCCCACCTTTTGAACCAGCAGCCCGCCCAGATCGATTCGCTGCTGCATCAGAGCGAGCATCTGCTGGACGAGCTGGTATTCCCCAATTGGTTTTCCAAACGTTGCACGTTCTCCCGCATATTTAACACACGCTTCGAGACAACTCTTCATCAGTCCAACAGCTCCGGCGGCAACGGTAAATCGACCGTTATCCAGAGCACTCATCGCGATCTTGAACCCCTCCCCTTCTTCCCCCAGGCGGTGATCTATCGGCACGGGTACCTGATCCATATTGATCCAGCCCGTATTGCTGGCGTGAACACCCATCTTGCCTTCCAGCGTTCCCGTCGTCAAACCTGGCCACCCTCGTTCAACAATAAATGCTGAAATCCCTCGCGTTCCCTGATCGGGATCCGTCTTCGCAAACACCAGCATCCGGTCCGCCACATCTGCAAGTGTGATCCACATCTTTTCGCCGGACACCAGATAGTGATCACCCTTCCGTTCGGCACGTGCGGTCATACCGGCTACGTCGGAACCTGCGCCGGGTTCGGTCAGGCCGAAACAGCCGATCTGTTCTCCGGTTGCCAGCGGCGGAAGAAATCGCTCCTTTTGCTCCTGGGTGCCCCACTGGAAAATGGGCAGCGCGTGAAGCCCAAGGTGCACGGCGATCGTCTCCCTCACAGAGGAATCCGCCCACTCGAGCCCTTCGGCAACAAGCCCGAGCGAAATGTAGTCCATTCCCGCGCCGCCGAATCGAACGGGAAGGCACACGCCCAGGAATCCCTGACTGGCCATTTTCGGGAGGAGTTCACGAGGAAACGTATGATTCCTGTCGTGCTCTCGGATAATGGGCAGGATTTCCTTCCGGGCAAAATCATAGACCATTTGCTCGATCATCCGATGTTCTTCGCTGAGTTCAAAATCCATCTGTCGGCTCTCTCTGCTGGTTGATTTCAAGATCGAAAAAGGGTGTTCATCGTTTTGATCTCACTCAAGACCGTTGAATACCAGGATATGGTTTTCCCTCGAAAAGCTTGGTTCCATCTGAAAAACCCTCTGGTCTTCCCGCAAGCGTTTTGATCAATTCATCACGCCACCAGCTTACCCTTGCCTCACGTGCCGAATCACGGATCAGATTTCGCTCCTCCGATGGATCCGCCACAAGATCGAAGAACTGCTCCGATCCGTCCTTCACGAACCAGACGAACTTCTCTTTTCCGTCCGTGAGACACTGATAGGTCGGCGCTGTTTCGAGATGCAGATAAGGTCGGTCAAGGTCGCTGCTTCCCTGCATAGTCGACAGCAGGCTCTTGCCGTCTACGCCGCCGGGAACCTCGACATCCGCCATTTCAAGAACAGTTGGCATCAGATCCTCGATACAAACCGGAGCGTCCAGAACAGAACCTCGCTTGATTCCGAAACGATCTGGCGCCTGGATCAGGAAAGGGATGTGTGCGGACCCTTCATAAGGGAGTGATTTCCGCCACCTGTAGTGATCGCCCAGCATCTCCCCGTGATCGCTGAAAAAGATCACCACCGTATTCCCGTTCGTCCGCCTTTGGACACCGTCTACAGGATTCAGTAATCGCCGGATCTGGTCGTCAATATGATGGATCAGTCCATAATAACCTGCCCGGGCGTATCGCAAAGCTTCACCGGTGAGATTCACCTGCTCGGAGCTGGCCTCCTCGGCAATACCCGAAATATCCGGAGGGATCGCCCAGTCACCAATCACCGGATCCGGAAGATCCTGTCGAAGATAACGATCCAGATAAAACGAAGGAGGTACGAGCGGTGGATGAGGCGCCAGAATCGATGCCACCAGGAAAAATGGGCACGTGGGATCGCGCCGATCAAGAAACTTCAAGGCCTCGGTCACACTCCAGTTCGTGGTGTGAGACGCCTCTGCAAGATGCCAGGATCTGGCA
>CAVOEZ010000234.1:0-6668 GCA_963694355.1 Latescibacteria bacterium UBA2968
TAAGGGTCGACCAACTGCTGCTGGCAGGAATATTCCTGGCGGCATTGAGCAGAGAACTGATACGCGGCCGGATTTATACGAATGAAGTCTGCAGAATATACGTTTCATATGTGGCGTTTTGCATGCTTTCGGTTGGTGTATCCCACTTGTTCCCGGGCAGTCACTCGGACATTGTTCATACGGTCAAACGGTCCTTCCTGTCAGAAATCATCACGTTTCAAGGTTTTGTCCGACCACTCATTGTCTATATGGCCTTCCTTTGGCTGTTCAGAGTGCAGGTAGAAGCGAGACGCATCGTATTCCTGATCTTTACTATGGGTGCGTTGGCAACGCTGTTTGGATTGTTCCAGTATCTCGCAGTGGAGCCAGTTACAGAGCTGACGAAAACCTATTATTTGAGGAAGAGCCACTGGGAAGAGCTCATCACATACAATCGTGCAGTCGTCTCTGTATTCGGTGGCGAGCCAAATGCATTCGCAACATTTTTCAGCCTGTTTGTGCCACTCACGCTCGCTCTGATCATGTTTCAGAGAATGCGGTGGACACTCAGGGCCTTGCTGATCAGCCTGTTGTTCTGTGAACTCGTGGTCTTATTCGGTACCAATTCAAGGGGAGGATTCATTGGCGTGGCAGCTGCTGTAAGTTGCTTTCTGGTGATTTCTGCTCGACCAAGGGTTTACATAGGGGCCCTGATTTTAACGCTCCCTGTTCTGTTTTGGGCCAGCACAGAAGCCATTCAGATGAATCTTGAACAGATGACGCTGCTAGATTGGGCAATTTCTCCCTTGCTCAGATTTGAATTTACTGCCAACTATCTAGAATTCACCGGAAGAAGTTATATTTGGGGAGAACACCTGAGGCGATTCTTTCAAAGTCCGCTACTGGGAACCGGTTTCAATTTCTATGGTGCGATGGACAGTCTCTACCTGGCGGAGGTGGCCCAGCGAGGACTTGCAGGGTTGGCGTTGTTTTTTGTTTTGATAGGCACTGTCCTCAAGCAGGCGTTCGCGCTTTTGAGAACTTCGAATAAATATTCGATTGAAAAAGTTGTGGCTACTACTGTTATTTCTGCGACCTGTGGGCTTCTAGTAAACGGCATATCAGATTACACCTTTATGCAGCCGAGGTTGATGGAAACCTACTGGATATTCGCTGGATGCGTTTCTGCGTGTGTGGGAAATACCAGAGTTATCAGGATTCGGGAATTGGCGATTGGCAAAACAGCGCCTTCGTACGGGTGATCGTTTTGGCGAAATTAGAAGAAGAAATTTTGATGATCAATTCAACAGTTTACTGAGGGAGGAAGTGTGAATAGCGATGAAGCATTTACTACCCGCACAAGCTGCCGGGTTTGCGGGTCGTCCAAGCTGGTGGATATCCTGTCGCTTGGAAGCCATCATGTTTCGGACTTTGTGGAGGAGAATCCTGGAGACGCGTTGAAGGTGCCACTTGAACTGATTCTCTGCGACCAGGCATCGGGAGGTTGCGGGCTGCTCCAGTTGAGACATACGACCAATCCGGCTTTAATGTATCGCCATTACTGGTATCGCTCGGTTGTAAATGATACGATGCGTCAGGCACTCGCCAACATTTGCGATGTTGCGGAGGTGCTGGTTCCTCTTGCTGAGAATGACATTGTTGTGGATATCGGGTGTAACGACGGAACCCTCCTCAGGTCTTACAGAGGTTCGGGTATTCGGCGTGTTGGTTTTGAACCGGCCCACAATCTAATTGAACATGCTGAAGTGGGTACGCATCGCATCATCAATGACTTCTTCAATTCCGATGCTTTTTTCGCGGAGTTTGGGCAGGACACCCGGGCAAGAATCGTGACCAGCATCGCGATGTTTTACGATCTGGAAGACCCCAATGCATTCGTTTCAGGCGTCAAGGAAGTGCTCGCAGAGGATGGCATCTGGATCATTCAGATGAGCTACCTGCCGTTGATGCTCGAACGCAACGCATTTGACAACATTTGCCACGAACATCTCGAGTACTATTCTTTGACTTCATTGAAAAATCTGTTGGATCGACACCAGTTTAAAATCCTGGATGTAGAGTTGAACGAGGTCAACGGGGGCAGTTATCGAGTATACATTCAACATGATAGTCACAAGGGCAGCCAGACAGATTTTCAGAGCGCACGCGTGAAGGCTATGGAGCTGTTCGAGGAGCAGTTGGGGTTGAATGAAGCCGGCATCTACCACGAGTTTGCATCTCGAGTTCACGAAGAAAAGGAAAAGCTGATGGACTTCGTGCATCAGGAGACTTCTGCTGGCAAGAGTGTCTATGTCTATGGCGCATCAACCAAAGGCAATACGCTACTGCAGTTTTACGGGCTTGACGACAAACTGATAAAAGGCGCAGCAGAAAGAAATCCTGACAAATGGGGAAAACGAACCGTTGGTACAGGAATTCCAATCGTGTCAGAAGCGGACGCCCGCGCTGTCCGTCCAGATTATTTTCTGGCATTGCCCTGGCACTTTCTACCCGAATTTATCCGGCGTGAGAAGGATTTTCTGGAGAGTGGCGGCAAATTCATCGTACCTTTGCCCTATTTTATCCTGAGTTCCTGAGCGATCGACTGTCGCAAAGCCTCACCGCAAGAAGGATTGTTCTCGTATGGAGACTCGCTGCCCCCGGGTGGGCATCAACGCAATTGGCATCACGCGGGACGATGGCGGGCGTTACCAGTACGCGGTTGAACTGACCAGGGAAGTTCTGCTGGCCAACAGGGACCAATTCCGTTTCGTGCTCTTTCACAGCGATCCGCAGTTCAGTCTGGATGTCGGTGTAGATGAATTCGACGAACAAGTTGTGTTCGTCGATGATTCTCCACCTGATCTGGTCATGAATCTGGCCCTGGTCTTCGATCGCCTCTGCCTCGGGCGAATCAAGGCGCGTTACACGAATCTCTGGATGATCACTGAGTTGATACAAGCGATCCTGGCCAGGTTGCTGGGCGGCGCGATTCGACATTCCTTTGCCCTGGGTCGATACACGAGTCTTACAACCTCTGACCTGGACGCGATTTTGCAGCCCGGTGACGGCATGGGAGCTTGTATTTCTATGCTCCCCTCTGTAATCGTCATACACGAAAGTCCACGCCGGTGGGGTGTGGAAATGTTGAGACTGAATTCTAAGCACTACCTGATCAAGGAAGCGTTGAGGCTGAGAGGCATTGGGCGATTGGCGAAGGCCGTGATGACGCATTCTGAAGAGAGCAAGTCTTCTCTGGTTCGGACCGGGATCGAAAGATGTAAGGTGCATCTTCTGCCTCTTCGTGCACCCAAATATGTTCGCCGAATTCCAACGGAGTCGGAATTTACTCAACTGCAAGAAACCTATAGTCTGCCGGAAGAGTATCTGTTTTTTCCGGGCGGATTCCACGTGGCGAAGAATCACGAAGTGATGGTGAAGGCGTTGCATCTCCTGCACCAGGAGTATGATCTGAAATTGTCTGCAGTGTTTGTGGGGTCGAAGGGCCCTACGTTGGAACCCACACTTGCAATGGCAGCAGAATTTGGGCTCTCCTCACATGTTCATTATCTGGGCTACGTACCGGATGAAGATATGGCGGGTCTCTACAAATTGGCGACAGTTCTTGTTTCGGCGTGGTTGGGTGGACCAGTGAATCTCCCGGTTATGGAAGCAATGGCGACCGGATGTCCGGTAATCTGTCCCGAGGACAGGGGCAGTGGGGGTGAACTTGGGGATGCCGCCCTCTTTGTAGATGCCAGGGACCCGCAGTCTGTGGCCCGGGCGATCGCCCAGGTGCAGCTCGATAAAGAGGTTCGAAAAAAGCTGATTCGATCAGGCGCAGAATGTTTCGAACGCCTGCATCACAGTGATCACGGCCAGAGAACGCTAAACGTACTCTCAGGTGTCCTACAACAACTGCAATCGAAATCAACAAAGGGTATCAAATTGGATTCCTGTAGATGAAATATCGACTTCTCGATCTCCTCGAATGTCCCCAGTGCAGGGGAAAATTGCAGTCACACGTGTTCGAATTTGAGGCGCAAAAATCAGAGGTGACAGTTGAAGAACCGCCCTGTCTCACCTGCAACCATCCGGAATTCTGTGCAAAGGATCTACCTCAGGTTTCAGATTGCAAGGCATGTTATGCACAGGAGATCGTTAATGGGGCCCTTGTCTGTGAGGACTGTAAAACGCTCTACCCCATCATCGATGGCATTCCCAGGTTTGTGCCTGATGCTTTCGAGGAGAATCCAAAGTATTGTAACAGGTTTGGTGAGGAGCTATCCCTATTGGGTTGCCAGGTCGCCCGTGAAAAAGATCTAGTCTTCCAAAACAGGTTCGGTGCCACCAAACGCAACTTCGGCTTCCAATGGCTTCGATATGAGGTGACGGATGAAGACGAGGATTTTCGTGTTTTCCTGATGAAGACGGATTGCGAAAAGAAATACTTCGAAAAAAAGGTGGTTTTGGAGGGCGGATGCGGCATGGGACGATATGTGCGGATTGCCAGCCGGATGGGTGCGGAAGTCGTGGGTATCGATCTGAGTGGCGCGGTTACAAGGGCTTACCGGGAGAATAGGGAATCGCCTCTGGTTCACATTGTTCAGGGTAATTTGATGGAAATTCCCTTCCGAAAAGGGAGCTTCGATTTCGTTTACAGCATCGGTGTCCTTCATCACACGCCGGATACTCACGATGCGTTTCGCCAGATCGCAGGTCTGGTCAAGCCCAGCGGTAAATGTGCCATATCGGTATATGGAAAGGTCCATCCGGTTGCGGAATTCACCTGGAAAATGTATCGGAAGATCCTTCACAAATTGCCTCTTCGCCTGGTCCACTACCTCTGCTACATCGCAGTCCCCAAGGGTTTCATCGACAGCTGGCTGCAGCGGCACCGGATAACACGGAAACTGGGCGCAATCAGTCAATGTCTTTTGCCCGTTTCACCGCATCCAAAGTGGCAAGTGCGCTTGTGCGACACCTTCGACTGGTATATGCCGCAGTATCAGCGGTATCATACCTACGGAGAAGTAACGGACTGGTTTCGAGGGTGCGGTTTCAGTGAAGTTAAAGAATTGCGCAATGAGGTCTGGCCGGTCAATGTAACTGGTGTCAGATAATGTGCGGTATTTGCGGGGTTCTTTACTTCGACCAGGGCCACCATGTAGATTCGGCCGATCTGGAGGTAATGAACAAATCATTGTATCATCGCGGCCCCGATGACGACGGCATGTACGTCGACCAGAACGTGGGGCTTGCGATGAGAAGATTGAGCATCATCGATGTTGCCGGCGGGCACCAACCCATTCACAATGAAGACCGGAGTATCTGGGTTGTTTTTAACGGAGAAATTTACAACTTTCAGAGTGTGCGAAGCGATCTCCAATCCCGTGGGCACAAGTTTAACACAGGGAGCGATACGGAGGTTATTGTCCATCTGTATGAAGAATACGGGGATGACTGCGTCCAGCACTTGAATGGCATGTTTGCGATTGCAATATGGGACACCAGGCAGAGGCGGCTGTTTCTCGCTCGGGATCGGGCTGGAGAGAAGCCGCTTTATTATTACATCGCCAGGGATCGCCTCGTTTTCGCTTCCGAGCTCAAGGCAATTCTTACAGACGCATCGGTCCCGAGAGTTGTTAACCCCGTTGCGGTCGATCAATTCCTGTCTTTCATGTATGTTCCCGCTCCTGCGACGATTTTTCAGGATATTTTCAAGCTTCCTCCGGCACACACCATTGCAGCTACTCAGCAAGGAGTTGAAGATCCTTCCCGATACTGGAGCGTGCCGTATATTCCGGATGCGCATCCAAGAGCTGCCCGGGACTACGCAGATGAACTCAGGGAGCTGCTACTCGATTCTGTAGAAAAGCGAATGATCAGTGAAGTACCGCTGGGCGTTTTTCTGAGTGGCGGAATCGATTCTTCGGCCATCACAGCTCTTGCTGTCCAGGCCTCGGATTCGAAGGTCCGGACCTTTTCGGTTGCTGGCGGGACAGGCGATTTCGATGAATTACCCTACGCCCGACAAGTCGCTGAAAAATACGATACGGACCACCACGAGTTTAGAGTGGAACCGGATCTGGTAAGGGTGCTGCCTGACCTTGTCCAGGCCTTCGATGAGCCATTTGCGGATTCTTCGGCTATTCCTATGTACTATGTCTGCCAAATGGCACGTCAACACATCACAGTTGCCCTTTCTGGAGAGGGAAGCGACGAGATCTTTTCAGGGTATGGACGATATCTGGCGAACCTCAGGTTGGATGGCCACAGACGAAAGCTCGGTCCCCTGAAGTGGCTTTTTCCAAATACCATGGTTAAACCCGGGCAAGGAAGGCTGGTCAGCAAATGGCGTACACTCGGACACCACGTCCACGCACGGCCGGCTGCGACTTATTTCGAGTCCCTTGGCGGCGTCCCGGGTTGGATGAAACAGGCACTGTACCAGCCAGGTGTTCTGAATGATCGTGAGGACGCGTCGGTAGGAATCATCGAAGGCCATTTCAAGGATTCGGAATCAGAGAGCTTGCTAAACAAGATGCTGTATGCCGATTATCGCACGTATCTGCCGGATGATCTTCTGACGAAGGTGGACAGGATGAGTATGATCCATTCGCTCGAGGTCAGGACTCCATTTCTGGATCATCGCGTCATAGAGTTGGCGGCCAGAATTCCGCCAAATA
>CAVOEZ010000235.1:0-6620 GCA_963694355.1 Latescibacteria bacterium UBA2968
TGATGATTCCTTCGGTGTCAATCTTTCGGATCCGGTGATTGCCGGTGTCTGCTACGTATACGTTTCCAGTGCTGTCCACAGCCACGCCCAGCGGACGATTCAATTGCGCGGACGTACCAGGGCCTCCGTCGCCGGAAAATCCTCCAGGGGAGGACCCAGCCACGGTGGTGATAATTCCCTCTGTGTCGACTTTCCGGATCCTGTTGTTCAGTTCATCGGCGATCCAGACATTTCCTTCAGCATCTGCTGCAGCACCACGTGGACGAACCATATTTGCGAGTGTTGCCAGACCTCCATCGCCACCAAAACCCGATGTTCCGCGTCCAGCGAAAGCATCTATGATGCCGGTCTGCAGGTCGATTCGGCGAACGACCTGTCCACCAGGCTCACCGATTATCAGGTCGCCATCGGGCATGAAGGTGAGGCCACGCGGGTCGTTTACGCTGGCGTCTATTGCGAATCCGCCATTCCCATTTGCTGCAGATAATCCCGTTCCCGCGATGGTGGTTATGATCCCATCCGCATCGATTGTTCGGAGTCTCTGGTTTCCAGTGTCCGCGATATAGACTACGCCGCTCGTGTCCCAGGCAACGTTCCGTGGGAAATTCAACGTGGCCAGGATCGCAGGCCCTCCGTCACCCTGAAATCCACCGGTGGAAGATGAACCAGCAATCGTTCGGATAATGGTGTCTTCAGGGCCAAGGGGCTCCAAAAGATCGATTGTGATTCGGCCGGTTCTGAGTCCTGGCGAATTTGCCGAGATGAACACCTGGCCGGGTATCAGACCCGCCTGAAAGAATATCTGGGCTCTTCCGTCGCGCACCAGGGCCGTGTCGCTGCTTGCAAATCTGCCATCTCCGAAGTCTACTGAGAAGACGATGTTCAAATTGTTTACCAGCGTAATTTCATCTTGAATATTCAGGACAGTTGCCACGATCTGCGTCTGCGCCTCTCCGCTCGCGATCAGTGTTTTTGTAGTTGCGCTGAGTCTGATACTGAAGGGAGGGAGTGGAGCCCGTTCGGTGATATCGAGGATTCGATTGACCGAAAGATTGGTTTCTCTCTGTACAATGCCCAGAGGCCACCGGATGGTGAGCGTATCGACGACCGAGGCGAAATTCAACCCGAAGGTTGCAGTAAGCGCGTCCTGCGAGAGATAGGAGGAGCCGCCGGTAATCTCACGAATCGCTCGTTTACCCCCATCATATACGATTTCGAAGCGTGTGCAGATCGCGTCAGAACTGCTGTCCGTCCCTCTGGGCCGAATGGTTAACCAGTTGCCGTTGGATTCCTGATTTTTAAAGAGACGATCTGCCCCGTTTTGGACGGCCACAAACAGATCCAGTCCGCCATCCCCATCGTAGTCCGCCAGCGCAACTCCCCGGCTGTCGGACCCGATGGATACTGAGAATGAATCGGCGAGTTCAGTGAATCTCTCGCCGTCATTTTGAAAGAGCAGGTTGGCCTGGCCGCTGTTGGTTACATACAGGTCCAGATCACCATCGTTGTCGAAATCACCCCATACGGCGCCTCTGCTGCGCCCAGTATCCGGTTGTGTAACGCCGAACTGTATCCCCAGATCGCGGAACCGGTCCCCTTCATTCGTGTATAGTCTGTTGCCCTCACCAAAATAGGGGACGTAGAGGTCCAGGTCGCCGTCGTTGTCGAAATCACCCCATGCCGCGCCAAAACTGGGTCCACCCAGGCCGGCTTCTCGAAGTGCGTAATCGACAGTGGCATCTACGAATACACCACCTTGATTTTCAAAAAGCCGGTTCGCACCACTGTTGGCCAGAAACAGGTCCGGGTCTCCGTCTGCATCGAAATCCGCCCATGCAGGCTGGATGCTGCTGCCCCCGTCGTCGATCCCAAGTTCTGTGGCGACTTCAGAGAAGCTGCCACCTTCGTTTCTATAGAAGCGGTTGACTCCGAAGTTTGCCACGTAAAGATCGGGATATCCGTCCTGATTCACATCCGCCCAGGCCGCGCCATATCCGTCCCCAATATCATCCAGACCCATCTCGACTTCGACCGGGACAAAACCCGTGCCGTCATTTCTGTAGAGCCGGTTCGGTTGTCCAAAGTTGGTGACATAAAGGTCAAGGTCGCCATCCCTGTCGAAATCAGCCCACGCCGCGCCACTGCCGTCTCCATTATCAGCCACACCCATCTGTTCGCCTTGCCGTATGAATCCGGAAGGGTCATTGCGGTAGAGAAGGTTGTTTTCGAGACTTCTGACAACATAGAGATCCGGATCCCCATCCCCGTCATAATCCGCCCACGATGCGCCAAAACTGGCTCCAGGATCTCCTGTTCCCAGACTGTCGCTCACATTGACAAAGCCTCCGGGTTTGGCAATTCGACCAATACCGCTCAAGTTTACAACCAGGGCAGATTCATCAGGATCGTTGCTGAACAGAGTCAGGGTAGCCCTCTGGGTATCGGACATTGTCGGTCTGAATGTAATTGAGATGTTGTGAGACTGGCTCGATTGGATCCTTTGGGAGTCCGAAAAATTGTGAGTAAACTGAATGGTGTCTGAAAGCACCACATTGGTGAGTATCAACGTGCCCACACTGAGGTTGGTGACCTGTACAATCCTGGGATTCGTTTCACGGCCGACGAAGGTGAGATCGAAGTCGACTCTATCGGGATTTACACCGATATCCGGGGCGGCTCCGCTACCTCTCACGGGCACTGTCAGAGACGGATTTCTGGGATCGTCTGTCACAATAAACAGTGTTCCTTCCGCCAGTCCCTCAAACCGAGGCGTGAACTGGAGGCGAATCGTGTCGGTTCGTGCAGGACCGATGATGATGGGAAACTGTCCGATAACTACAAAATCAGGATTGTCCGAAGTCGCGCTGTCGATCGTGAGATTCTTGTTGCCCACATTGCGTACAAGGAACGATCTAACCTGTGGGTCTTCAACGCTTACGCTTCCAAAGTCGATCTGCGATGATAGCAGATCGACTGCTGTGGTTCTGAATCGGGGATCGAAGAGCTTGCGAATCCTGCTGTTGCTTATGTCTGCGACAATCAGGTTGCCGTTCACGTCAATTGCCAACCTGGAAGGCTGGTTGAACTGGGCTTCCACAGCCAGCCCTCCGTCTCCAAGCGCTCCTACCGCACCGGTACCGGCAATAGTTACGATGATATTGGTTTCAGGATCCACTGCTCGGATTCGGCTGTTTCCAGTGTCGGAAAAATAGACTGTGCCATTCGCATCAACTGCTACCCCGGTGGGGACGTTCAACTGCGCATTGAGTGCGTCGCCTCCGTCACCTGAGAATCCTCCCCCTCCAACAAAGGGTAGCGGACCTTTTCCAATAATGGTCCGGATCGTGTCCGAGACGACTTTCCGGATCCTGTAGTTGTTGAAGTCCGCGATGTAGAGGGCGCCTTCACGATCCACTGCGATCGCCTCCACGGTGAGACCTGCCTCCGTAGCCGGCCCGCCATCTCCGCCGAAGTTGAAATCACCATTCCCTGCAACAGTGGACGCAATGCCTGTCCCCAGATCAATTGCACGGACCCGATTGTTCCCCCTACCCTGGACGTCGATACCATCGGCGATATACAGGACGCCGGTTTCTCCTATGACCAGGGCGATGAGTTCTCCGAACACGGCTTCGGACGCGGGGCCTCCATCACCAGAGAAATCGAAAGCACCTGTTCCGGCGAATGTTGTAATGATACCTGTGGTGGCGTCCACTACACGGATTCTGCCGTTGCCGGAGTCTGCGATGTAGACATTGCCCACGGCATCCACGGCGACGGATTGGGGCGCGTTTAAAAGCGCATCCGTGGCCTGGGCTCCGTCTCCCGAAAATCCGAAGTCGCCTGTGCCCGCGATGGTTGCTACCAGGCCCGTGGCACTGTCCACCCGTCTGATCCTGTGATTGAAGGTATCCGCGATATAGACATTACCAGCCGCATCGACGTTCACGCCAAAGGGCAGGTTAAGCGCCAGATCAGTTGCGGGGATGCCTTCACCCTCCTGTTCTCCGCCACC
This sequence comes from Latescibacteria bacterium UBA2968, assembly GCA_963694355.1. Taxonomy (GTDB): domain Bacteria; phylum Latescibacterota; class UBA2968; order UBA2968. The sequence goes on from CAVOEZ010000235.1 coordinate 4,016, forward strand.
CGCGATGGTTGTGATCGTACCGGGTTCTTGAGCATTCAGAGCCAGAGGGATCTGGCTGACAAGAAGCGTCAGGATGAATAGTGGTGGGAGTATTTTCATAGATCAGGTGTTTGTCATTCAGGTGATGTGCTCAGGAGCCTGAGCTCAGGAAGAGGTCTCTGCCTTTTACCAGGGCTTCGATCTTTCGGTCTGCCACATTGCGCTGAAGCATCCAGAATCCGCAGTCCGGATGAATATATGCGATTCGTTCAGGTCCCAGATTCCCGATGGCCTGTTCGATATCCGAAGCGATTTCTTCGGGAGATTCGACAGAGTTGTCTTTTATGTCGATGACACCCAGACCAATTTTAGTCGATTTCGGAAGCTCAGTGAGGCAAGCCGTGTGTTCGACGCCCCAGCGTTTAAATTCGAGAACCAGATGGTCGGCTCTCAAAGCATCCAGATAGGGGATGAGGGCTTCCCAGGTTCCCTGCTGTACGGATTGCCCACCGTAGTTTCCAAAACAAACGTGTACTGCCTTCTCGCAAGGAATGGCGTCCAACACGGTGTTGATGGCCGCTGCAGCCCATTCGGCTTCTTCGGGATGCCCGGGGATGTTCGCTTCATCGACCTGGATGACATCGGCGTCGATGTGTTTGACCTGCGTGGCCAATACTTCGCCAATTGCCATTGCCAGACCCGCACGATCCTGATAGTGCTTGTCCATAAGCACCTTGCAGAGCATATGGGGCCCGGTCAAGGTGAATTTCAGCCTGGATTTTGTAAGTGGTCTCGCGAGTTCAAAATCTCCGGGCAGATTGAGGATGCCCTCGTTCAGGTCGTGGGTGACGATGCCGGCAGGCGCAGCTCTGTATTTCATCCCGGGCTGGCTTCGGAATTCGGCAAGCGTCTCCCTGGTGATGTCCGTGGTTATGCCGCCCATTTTTTGTACGAAGTAGTCAATCATACCGTTGGTTTCAGGATGATTGATGTCGAACCTGTAAAGTTCACCATCTGCTACCACGTCTATTCCGGCGTCTTCTTGTGTTTTGAGGACTACCTGTATCGCATCCGTGAGCGCCTGTTGCGTGGGACAGGCGCGGAGCCAGTCGGGTACCGGGTAGCTGCCGACAACGGTGGTGAGTATGTCCTGGGACATTTTCTGATGGCCTTTGCTGAGAAATCAGATCAATCAGGCGATGCTGGGTGAACTGAACAAGATCAGGTTCGTTTCAATCTTAAATCTTCGAGAATTCCATCCAGTTTGTTCCGGTTTTCGCCGTCCATTCCCTGAATCGCCTCGAATAGAAAGGCGAGCAGAATGCTGACCGCCAGGCTGAGACCAGCCGCGACAACAACCATCAGCGCACGTCGTGGACTGCTTCGGAAATCTGGTGGGATGGCCCGGTCGAGAACAACCACGAGGGAGGTCTCTTTCTCTTCCTCGAAGCGTGACTTTTCGTATTCCTGAAGGACGAATTGATACATAGCATTCCGGATTTCCACGTCTCGCATCAACTGGAGCGCCTGGAGTCCCAGGGCCGGTAATTTGGGAAACGGGATGAATATACTCAAAGCCTCCGGCTCGGGAGATTTCCCATCGGCGGTCGGCGGTTTGCCCATTAGAATGCGATCGACGGTTTCCACTGTTGCTGCAATTTCGATATCCAGGGACGTAAGCTGGGGGTGGTCTGGTTTGACGACACGGGACATGACTTCCCGCTTTATCTGCAGTTCGGCCAATGTGATATATAGGGTTGCCGCGCTCTCGATCTGAGTCTTTGCCTGGGTCTCGAGGTCAAGCGCCATGTTCGCCTTCTGGAAGCCGTTGTATGCAAGCTCTGCTTCGACCATTTCCCGTTCGGCCCTTGCCAGACGTTTCTCCAGATAGTCCCTGAGCTCGCCGGACTGTTCCCTTCGCCTCTCTTGAAGCGCAGCATCGAGCTCCAGGACGAATGAGTTCGTGATCTTCGCGGAGCGTTCGGGCGTTTCAGCTTCATAGGATACGGTCAGGAATTGTTCCCGGGAGAGTTCCACCGCGAGTTTGTCCGCTACCATGAGCATCAGCTCTTCTCGGGTCTCCGCCAGGTAACGATTCTTGAGATCATAGGTTTTGATGATGGTTTCTGCCACCCGCTCACTTTGCAGGATGGGTACGAACTCGGATGCAGATACCGCGCTTTCGCCAACACCCAGGAGCCCCATGGGCAAATTGCCAAGCAGAGCTGACAGGCCAAAGGACTCTTGCGCTTCCTTGGGTGGATATACGACTGCGTGAGCTCGATAAACGGGAGCAATTGAGAGACTGACTCCTGCAGTTATGATGCAGACAGAAAATAGACTGATGAGGATCATACGCCGCCAGCGTACGATCACTGTCAGATGGTCCAGGATATTCCGCTCTTGTTCGCTCAACGTATGCTCCGGATCGCGATGACCAGCGTGGCCACCTGTGTCAATACCACCAGCGTTTCCCGGAACAGTCGCCACCTATTCGTGGGGGTCTTTCCATCTATAAAGATGGTGTCGCCGGGGTATATTCGCTGCACTTTCGCCGATTTGACCCAGTTTCCAGTGCTAGCCTGGATTACATATATGCCGTCTTTACGGGCCTGATCATTGAACC
>CAVOEZ010000236.1:0-6608 GCA_963694355.1 Latescibacteria bacterium UBA2968
GAGGAATGTCTACATCACCAATGCGGTGAAATGTGTGCCCCCAAAGAATCGCCCGACAGGCCCTGAAAAGCGTCTGTGCCTGGACTGGCTGGAAATGGAACTCCGGCTCCTGAAACACGTTCGCGTGGTGTTGGCAATGGGGAAAGACGCGTTCGATTCCTATACGAATTTACTGAAGCGACAAGGAAAGATCAGGAGGAAGGGCGATCTGAAGTTTGTTCACGGTCAAGTGAGCGAGGTCCCGAAGGACGACAGACTCCTGGTGTCCACATATCATTTCAGCCGCTATAATCTCAACACCAGGGTGCTGACCGAGGAAATGGTCGAGGTGCTGTTTCAGCAAGTTAAACGGATCCTGGCAACACAGCCTGAACGATAGGGTGAACCGCCTGTTGGTTCAGGGCTCTAGCACACCGATATATGGAAGATTGCGGTACATCTGATCATAGTCCAGTCCGTAGCCCACGACAAACGCATCTGGAATCTCGAATCCACGGTAAGCCACAGGGACTGAAACCTGACGTCGTTCCGGTTTATCCAGGAGTGTGCAAACCTTGAGACTCTTTGGATTTCTGGCTTCAAGACTGCGAAGCAAATAGTCCAGTGTCAGTCCGGTATCCAGAATGTCTTCAACAAGCAGCACATCCCTCCCTGAAATATCCCGATCCAGATCTTTCAGAATCTTCACATTGCCGGAACTCACGGTGTCAGACCCATAGCTCGAGATCGACATGAATTCAATCTCGACTGGATGGGTGATCGTCCTCGACAGATCCGCTAGAAAATAGAACGAGCCCTTCAATATCCCGATCAGGATAAGGGGCTCGGCTTGTTGATAGTCGTCAGAAATCTGCTTCCCAAGCACCTGGACCCGCTGTCGGATCTGGTCGGCGCTGAACAGGATCTGCCTGATTTCTTTGGGAGGATTCATCCGTGCCGTTCGCGAATCAGGCGAAAATATCCAGGAGGGACTTCATCAACCGATCCTGCGTCCGAAGCGTGCGTGCATTGGTTGCGAACTGGGCTGATGACTCGATGCGATCGACAGTTTCCGATACCTGATCCACATTGTTCTGGGGGCCATCAACCTGTTCTGCAAGGTCTTTGGCATCATCAGACAGTTCAACCGTATCGCTGCTCGCTCCGACACCGGAGGCGGTTTCCCGAGCTGTTGTCCGCAGGCGCTCGAAACCATCGGTAGAGGCGTTGGCCGTGTTGTGCGCGGACACTTCCAGTTTGCGTTCTGCTGCACGCATCCCACTCAGGGAAATCTGCTCTGAATTCGCCAAAAGTGCCTCCATACTCAATTTCGAATGAATTAAGTTCGGTTTAAAGATAGCAAGGGCACAACATTCTGGCAACCCTTACGCCACTGTTGTCTTTCCCGAGATACTGTGCAAGAATTCCCGACTTTGAAAATCGGGTGGATCCGTGCAGTTCCGTCGCCTACATATCGGGCTAAAGCGACACACGCACGTCATGCCCAATCGCTATCGCCATTTATTTACATGAATTGAGAGTTGCATTCCCGAAAGGCATTGATTATAATACAGATTCGTTGTGACAGACGTCCAGTCAGCTTCAAATGAAGCCGGATTCTGGACCTGATCCAGGTTTATTGAACCAAGGAATTCATTGTGACGGAGGCGGTTGCAGAGGATGAGGTTGCTTACGGGGAGGCCCTGAAAACCTCTTCCAAATTGTATGAAAAAGCGTGTGGTATCTTCCCAAATGGCATCACGCACGACCTCCGAAATTATGCGCCTTTTCCAATTTATGCCAGTCACGCCGCCGCTGGCCGAAAATGGGATGTTGATGGCAATGAATACGTAGACCTGTGGATGGGACACGGTTCACTGCTCCTTGGTCACTGCTATCCTCCTATGGTCGAAGCAGTTGCCGCCCAGGTGGCAAAGGGCACCCATTTTGGTGCCTGCCACGAACTAGAAGTAATCTGGGGGGAACTGGTCCAGCGCCTGATCCCAACCGCGGAGCGCGTCCGGTTTACAGGATCGGGCACGGAAGCCACACTGATGGCCCTGCGATTGGCACGGACGTTCACCGGCAAACGAAAAGTACTGAAATTCATCGGGCATTTTCACGGATGGCACGACAATTTGATGATCGGTGTCATCCCGCCCTTCGACGAGCCCGTACCTGCCGGCATTTTAAAAGAAGTGGCTGACACCGTTGCGCTCTGCCCACCGAATGATATCCAGCGGGTCAACGAAATTCTGGACGCCGACCCCGATATCGCGTGTGTGATCGTTGAACCGACCGGAGCGTCCTTCGGGACCATTCCCGGACGATCCGGGTTTCTCGAGGAACTCAGGGAAACCACGCGAAGGCGCAACGTCCTCCTGATATTCGACGAGGTCATCACCGGGTTCCGTTGTTCGCCGGGAGGCGCGCAGGCCTATTACGGGGTAAATCCGGATCTCACATCGCTCGCAAAGGTTCTGGCGGGCGGATTGCCCGGGGGAGCGCTGGCAGGCAGAAAAGACATTCTGGAACTGCTGGAGTTTCGTGGAGACCGGGAGTGGGACTACTGCAGGAAAATGCCGCACCAGGGAACATTCAACGCCAACCCGCTATCTGCGGCAGCCGGGATCGCAACGCTCGAAGCGGTTGCAACCGGTGAACCCAACCAACAGGCGAATGACAACGCGGATATCCTGAAGAAAGCACTGAACGAAGTCATTGCTGGACACGATGTAGACTGGTTGGTCTACGGCGAATTCTCGGGAATTAAATTTCTCCCGAATTGCGGTGGGAGGGACGACGCGCGGGAATCCATTTTTTCTGGAACCTACGATTACAAGAAATTGAAAGGTCCGGATCCGGCGATCAGCCAGGGATTCAGGACCGCGATGCAGTTGGCGGGTGTTGATATGATGGGGATGACCGGATTGACCTCTTCCGCCCACACGGAAGCAGACCTGGATCACGTGGCGCGGGCGTTCGACGCGACACTGAATCGACTCAAGAAGAACAAACTGATTTAAAGCAGAGTTGTGAACGGGAGTCTTGATATGGCCGATGCGCCCAGCGTGCTGATTGTAGACCGGGAGCGTTTTTCCTCTCTGATCGCCAAAATGCTGTCTACAAAGCACGGTACCGATACGGCAACAGACGGTATTCAGGCAATTAAGAAACTTCGAATGGAAGTGCCCAGTATTATGGTGGTGGATCAGGACATTCCGGGAACCGGCATTCGACTTGCCGAGCTGATCGGTATGAATGCGGCCTACAATGCGATGCCTATTATCCTGACTTCGACAACACCTTCCCCCGATACCATCATCCGTGCACGGAACGCCGGAATCAGTACCTACCTCGCCAAGCCGTTTCGCCCAAGCGAACTGACGATGCGGATCGATGGTGCGCTCGCAGGGCCGCCTCCAGCGCCTCCCGCTGTTGAAGTAGAGCCCCTGGCAGAAGGGGAAGTTCCCGACGACACAGAAGTAGAAGAGGAGGAGACGGAAGCAGGCTCCGGAGCGGATATCTCCAAGCGCGTGAGGACGATCGAAGGGCTGCCGCCATTTCCGGCCACTCACGCAGAAATCATGAAACTGGCCAAGTCGGAAGACGCATCGGGCGAAGACCTTGCGGAGCAGATCCAGATGGACCCGAGTTTTGTGGCCACAGTTCTCAAACTGGCCAACTCATCCTATTATGGTTTCTCCAAGAAGACCGATTCCCTGGTACAGGCGGTGACCCGTTTGGGTATGGAGGAAATCGCAAATCTCGTGATGTCGGCCCAGGTATTCGAAAATCTGGGTGGTATGGACGAAGGAAACGGGCTCGATATTAAAGAATTCTGGAAGCACTCGGTCGGCACTGCCTTTGTGGCTCGCGCAGTCGCCAAGAAGCTGCAGACTGAGGTCGAAGCCGCTTTCCTGGGCGGAATGCTACACGATCTGGGAAAAATTGTCCTGGATCGATACTTTGCTGATTTCTACGTTTCTGTCGTGGAACTCGTTCAAGAGGAAAGTATCTCAATCCACCAGGCCGAGCGCGATGTGATGGGAATTACCCACGCAGAAGTGGGTGGCCAACTTGCCGAAGAGTGGAAATTTCCAAAGAACTATCTGAATTCGATCACCTACCACCACAACCCCAAGAACACCCGGAGGCACCAGCGCCTCGTCTGCGTGATTCACCTGTCCGATGTAATTTGCCGGGAACTTGGCTACGGTTCAGGTGGCGACGACAATGTACCGAACATTGACGAAAGCGTAATGGATCGCTTTACCCTTGGTGACAGGGGAATCAAAATCCTCAAAGAGGCAGCCGAAGAAGATCTTGCGAACGCGGATTCTTTCATTTCCGGGCTCGCCGGCTAAGCCGCACATCCTTCCAATATGCCCAATCGTATTCGCATTCTGCCGGATGAAATCGCCAATCGCATTGCCGCAGGCGAAGCCGTCGAGCGTCCTGCCTCGGTCATCAAGGAACTCGCGGAGAATTCCGTGGATGCGGGCGCAGATCGAATCGTCATAGAAATCGCCTCTGCAGGTAAAGAGACAATTCGGATCAGCGACAACGGCTGCGGAATGTCGCGAGACGATGCGCTGCTTGCTCTGGAACGGCACGCGACAAGCAAGATTACGGAATTCAAGGACCTCAGCCGCCTGCGCACACTCGGGTTCAGGGGAGAAGCACTGCCCAGCATCGCCGCAGTCTCCCGGATGGTCATCGAAACAAGACAGAAGGAAGATCTCGAGGGCGCCCGAGTTGTGGTAGAGGGTGGTCGCGTAAAAGACGTTTCAACCACAGGTCGTGCGCCGGGTACCACCCTTACCGTTCACGGCCTGTTTTTCAATGTACCCGCCCGCAGGAAATTTCTCAAAGCCAACGATACCGAGCTGCGGCACATCACAAATGCCGTGACTGGCCTCGCACTGGCCTATCCAGAAATCGCCTTCGTATTCTCCAACAACACACGAGAAGTCCTCAACCTGGAAAGAGGAGACAGGAAGTCGCGTGTACAGGCGATCTTTGGAAATGACTTCGGCGAAGACGCTATCTTCGTGGAGCAAAATAGTGAAGGGGTCGGCATCTGGGGCTATGTGGGCCGACCCGAACAAGCCAGAAAATCAGGCGCCCACCAGGCGCTGGTCGTCAACGGAAGGTGGGTGCACCACAAAGGGATCACCTTTGCGATCCAGGACGGGTACGGCGGTTTGCTGATGAAAGGCTTCCAGCCTAATTTCTCCTTTTTCCTGGATGTAGATCCTTCCCGGCTGGATGTGAATGTGCACCCGACCAAACGGGAGGTTCGATTCGCTGACCAGCGAACGGTTTACAGGGCCGTTGCAGAGGCTGTTCGTGTGGCCCTTCGGCAGGAGGATATCATTCCCGAAGTCGGCCTGGGGGCGCTGGAGCCGGCTGTCATTCCGCCAGAAATCCCCGCTATTGGCGCTTCCATACCTACTGCTCCCGCTCAACCCTTGCAAGCAGGACTCGTTGCCGACAAGCCCATCGATGTGGCCGAGGATTTCTATCCCTCGCGATCGACTTCTCTTGACCTGGACCGTCAAATGCCGCTGCCGCTCAATGTGAGGCGAGCGGACAAGACGGCCGATGTGGCAGAGCACAGGGCCGCAGGGGATATCGATCAACAATTGGCGCAGGTCTCTGTCTGGCAGGTTCACGAACGATACATCCTGGCCCATATCAAAAACGGGATCATCATCGTGGATCAGCAGGTCGCTCACGAGCGGGTCATTTACGAGCAGGTCCTGAATTCTTTCCAGGGCGCTCCGGGTACGGGACAGCACCTGCTGTTTCCGCTCACCCTCGACTTTGGACTCAAAGAGATCCAGGTTGTCCGGGACGCGATGCCCTTGCTCGACCATATGGGATTCGGCGTACGTGATTTTGGCGGGAACACGGTCGTGGCCGACGCGATTCCTGTGGATCTGACCGTGTGGGACGAGGGGAGACTGCTTCGCGAAATCGTGGGAGATCTCCTGGAAAGAGAAACCGAAGCGGCCATTCCGATAGGTGAAGGGGATCAGATTTCTCCCCTGGAGCACCGCCTTGCTGTCTCCTACGCCAGACACACCGCCATCAAATCCGGTGATTTGCTCTCCACTCCGGAGATGCAAAGCCTGATTGACCAGCTCTTTGCGACGCGGGAGCCATTCGTATGCCCCCGCGGAAAACCTACCGTTGTAAAAATGCCCCTGGATGAAATCGATCAACGCTTTGGACGATAGTCTGCTGGTAATTGCGGGCCCTACCGCATCCGGCAAGACCGACATTGGAATCGAACTTGCCCGGGCATTCGATGGCGAGGTTATCTCCGCCGACTCCAGGCAAATTTACCGGTATATGGATATCGGCACTGCCAAACCCACCCCGCAAGAACGCGATGCTGTCCCTCACCACCTGATCGACATTGTAAACCCAGACGAATCCTATAGTGCAGCGCAATTCGCAGTGGATGCTGCGAGGGTCATTCTCGAGATCCAGAGCCGAAACCGAATCCCTATTCTCGTTGGGGGATCCGGGTTTTATCTGGAAGCGCTGATCGACGGATTCTCTCCCATCCCTGACGTGCCGGAAGGCATCAGGAATCGGCTAATGGAGGAGGCCAGAAC
>CAVOEZ010000237.1:0-6605 GCA_963694355.1 Latescibacteria bacterium UBA2968
ACGGAAAGTTTATCGCACAGGGTAGTGTGACGGAGCTGAAAGAGCAGGCCGGATGCCCGGAAGGTTCTCTGGAAGATGTCTTTTTTGAAATGACCGGCAAGGACCTTGCCCTTGCCGATCTGGAGAACGAGCCGACTGGGGGTGCCGCTTGAACACGCTGGTTTCTGAAATCAAGGCGTCGTATGCCTTTGTTGAAAGGAATTTCAATCTTGCGCGCCGGTATGCAAGTTGGGAAATTATCTTCATTTTCTGGAATGTCGTCCACGCACTTACGATAGGGCTGATTGGCGTGTACATGGGCGGAGACGACCCCGTGAAAGTTCGCGAATCTGTGCTCTTTCTGGTCGTCGGGGCGGTGTTATGGAATTTCCTTCGTCTCCTCTTTTACGAAGTTGCGGACGCCGTCGCCTGGGAACGTTGGGAAGGCACGATAGAATACACATTCATGGCACCCGTATACAGGCTTACACATCTGGTTGGCCAGTGTATCTATGCCATAGTATATGGGTTTCTCAGGTCAGGGATCGTCCTGATCTCCGCCGTCTTTTTCTTCGACCTGGATTTGGCCAATGCCAACATTTTGAGTGCCGTACTTGTTCTGGCCTGTGCATCACTTTCATTCCTGGGCATGGGACTGATGGCCGCCGTCTTTCCCTTACTCTCGCCCGAGAAGGGAGCAAGAGCTACGGATATTTTCGGCACCCTGGTTCTGCTGATCTCCGGTGTATATTACGATATCTCGGTGCTTCCAGACTGGCTGCGCCCCCTGTCCGCGTTTTCACCGGGAACCTACGCTCTGCGATCCATTCGGGCTGCCCTGCTTCGCAAGGCATCGGTTGCACAGGTACAGTCCGATCTGATTCTCCTGGTTATAATAGGAATCATACTTGTCCCGCTGGGGCTGTGGGTATTTCACCTGGCAGAGGTCTACGCGAAAAAGACCGGTCGTCTCAAGCGGAGCGGGTAATGATCCGGAATCAGAAAGATGCAACGGCCAAAGATACCTGGACGGGAGACTATGCGAACCGGGATGTCTTGATCGAAGCCGCCCGAATTTGCCCCGAGGATACGGTACTCGATCTAGGTTGGGAGGGACGCAGCATTGTCCCAGGCCATATGGCGTGTACTTCCTGCTTTCTCACCACCGATCTCAGGGCATACGATTTATTCCTTTCTCAGTCTCCCGAATCCCTTCCGGACAAACACTATGCTACACTGGCAACGGATATCTCATCGGCCAAGTCTCAGTGGAATGTGGTGCTCTACCGACCCACTATCTGGTCGGCAAAAGGGCGTGTGTTCGAAATGATCGACCAGGCATTCGAACGCATGTCTGCCGAAGGGAGATTCTTTCTTGCCGGACGAAAACAGAACGGTGTGATCAGCTATGCCAAACGCCTGAAAGCAGTGTTCGGGAATACCGAGGTGATTCGCAAAGCTGGCGGACTTCGTGTATATTGTGCCCAAAAGGTAGGTAAACCCTCTGGTGTTCCTTCAATGAATCAGATCGCCGAATTCGAATACAGGACATCTCGCGGTGAAAGCCTTACCTTTGAAACGAGGCCCGGCGTCTTTTCCAGGGATGGTCTGGATCCCGGCTCAGAATTCCTACTGGACAATCTGGTTGTCCAAACGCAAGACCGCATTCTGGACATCGGGTGCGGGTGCGGCGTGCTTGGCATCGTGGGTGGACGTCTGGCAGATCGAGGGCATTCCGTGATGGTAGATTCAGATCTCCTCGCCGTGGAGTGTTCGCAGAGAAATATCATACGGAATGGTCTCAAAAACGTGCGCGCGGTTTTGAGTGATGGCGTTGACGCTATCAGCGATGGCCCATTCGATCTGATCCTATCCAACCCGCCGACTCACGAAGGTGGGCAGGTTGCCCGTCGATTCGTACACGGAGCATCCCTGCTCCTGGCACCAGGGGGCAGATTTATTGTGGTGGTGAAGCGATCCAGGCAGTATCTCAGCCACATGACCGAGGAATTTTCGCACGTTAGCGCAGAGTTGCAGAAGGATGGATACCAGATTATAGAGGCCTATGATGTGTAGTTGAAATTCCGTAAAATTGTATGTAAGAACCCATGGAATTCTGGATACTGCCGAGGACTTCAATCCCTAATTTTCCCCATAAGAATCCCGTTCTTTTGACAGACATGAAATTTGCTTGACAATGATTTTGTGAAGCCTTATCGTTACGCTTCACACCTTAGTTTCTATCCCCAATTTGACAGGAGGAAAATACCTTGCACGCTTTTGATTATGCAGCTCCCCAAACGGTGGACGCCGCGGTGGCGTTGCTATCTGAACACGGAGATCAGGCCAGAATGCTGGCCGGGGGATCGGATATTATTGCCCAGCTGAAGGAGGGCAGGAGACAGCTTAAAGTCCTTGTGGATATAAAGAAAATTCCGGAGGCAAATGAACTGTCCTACGATTCTAAAAATGGACTGGTACTGGGGGCAGGCGTGCCTTGTTGCCGGATCTATGAAGACCAGGCGATTTCGGACGCTTATCCCGCGCTTGTTGATTCGGCCTCTTTGATAGGATCCATTCAGATCCAGGGGCGCGCGACTATAGGCGGTAATCTGTGCAATGCTTCTCCTGCCGCGGATTCGATTCCAACGTTGATCGCGCTGGAGGCCGTTGCACATATCGTAGGTCCGAACGGACGCCGTGAGGTGGACGCAGAATCGTTTTGCACGAGTCCCGGGAAATCGGTCATGAAGCCTAACGAGTTTCTGATCTCGATCCACATCCCGGCTCCAAAGCCGAACTCAGGAGCCAGATTCTTGCGGTTCATTCCCAGAAATGAAATGGACATCGCAGTAACCAATGCTGCATCATCGGTCGTACTGGATTCGTCCGGAAAGTCGTTCGAATCTGCCCGAATTTCCGTGGGTGCAGTTGCCCCGACGCCTTTGTATTTGCCTGAAGCGGGTGAGGCGCTGGTCGGAAAGGAAGTCTCGGATGAGGTGATTGAGCAGGCTGCAGAAATCGCACGTCAGGCGGCACGCCCTATTACCGATATGCGTGGGACAATTGAACAGCGGACACACCTGGCAGGCGTCTTGACCCGTCGAACCATTCAGGGTGCTGTAGATCGGGCAAAAGCCTCTTAAAACAGATAAAGGAGTTTTAGACCCATGGCTGGAAAAATTCATGTACAGACCAAAATCAACGATGAGGATGTAGAATTCCTCTGTGAGCCCCGTGATACACTGCTCGATGTGTTGCGCGATAATCTGGGCCTTACTGGCACAAAAGAAGGTTGCAGCAATGGAAACTGCGGCGCGTGTACGGTGATTCTGGACGGTCGTGCGGTGGATTCCTGCCTCGTGCTTGGCGTTGAGGCCGATGCTCAGGAAATCACTACCATTGAAGGCATTGCAACACCTGACGGACTCCATCCTCTGCAACAAAAATTCCTGGAACACGCTGCCCTTCAGTGCGGCATATGTACACCCGGATTCATTGTTGCAGCCAAGGCTTTGCTGGACAGGGAACCCAATCCCAGTGAGGATAGAATCCGGCTATGGCTGGCAGGCAATCTCTGCCGGTGCACAGGTTACGACAAGATCGTGAAGGCAGTAATGGATGTCGCCGGCACCCTGAAGGAGTAGACAAAATGGCAACAAAAACTGAAGATTATCTTGGTATTACTGACTATAAAGTCATTGGGACCAGACCTATTCGCCACGACGGCGTTGATAAAGTAACCGGACGTGCGGTCTATGGTGCAGATGTGCAGATGGCAGGGCTGCTTCATGGCAGGATTTTGAGAAGCCCGCATGCGCATGCCAGGATCAAGTCCATTGACACTTCCAAGGCCGAGGCTCTAGCCGGTGTTAAGGCGGTAGCCACTGCGGCAGACATCCCAATGCCGGAAGACAAGGTGGAGGATTTGGGAGAAGGCGCGGCGAATCTCCGGCATTTAAGAGCAAACGTGCTCGCCGACGACAAGGTCCTCTATCACGGGCACGCCATAGCCGGGGTAGCGGCAACCAATCCCAATATCGCTGAAGCGGCTCTGGCGCTGATCAAGGTGGAGTATGAAGTCCTGAAACCGATGCTGGACGTTCGGGAGGCTATGGCCGAGGATGCTCCACTGCTGCTTGAAAACCTTACCACCCAGTCTGGTGGAGAGGATACCGGTAAAAAGAGCAATATCGCAACCCACTTTCAGCATAAACTTGGCGATCTCGAGGCCGGGTTTGCTGCTGCCGATGTGATCGTTGAGCGGGAATTCAACACCGGAACTGTGCACCAGGGCTACATCGAGCCCCAAAATGCGACGGCCCTCTGGAATCCGGACGGCAGACTGACCGTGTGGTGCAGCACCCAGGGCTCCTTCACCGTGCGTGACCAGATGGCGCAGCTTCTGCAGCTCTCGGTGCTGAATGTGCGAGTGATTCCAACCGAAATCGGTGGCGGGTTCGGCGGCAAGATCAGGGTGTATCTTGAACCGGTAGCGGCTATTTTGTCTAAAAAGACCGGTCATCCGGTGAAGATGGTTATGAATCGAACTGAGGTATTGCAGGCAACAGGACCCACACCCGGTTCGTATATCAAAATAAAGATCGGTGCGACAAAACAGGGCAAGCTTGTTGCGGCAGAGGCCTATTTGGCCTATGAATCCGGTGGATATCCTGGTGGGTGGGCAGACCCGGCTGCGATGTGTATTGTGTCGCCATACGATATCGAAAATGTGACTATCGATGGCTACAATGTACTTGTAAACAAACCGCAGACCATGGCCTACCGGGCGCCGGGGGCGACCAATGCGGCCTTTGCCTCCGAAACAGTGATCGACGAAATCTGCGAACAGTTGAAAATGGACCCGTTGGAGTTCCGGCTCAAGAATTCGGCGAAAGAAGGCACACGTCGGGCCGACGGCCCGGTATATCCGAGAATAGGCCACGAGGAATGCCTGAAGGCTGCTCAAAGCCATCCACACTACAGTGCACCACTGGAAGGGCCGAACACGGGACGCGGAGTAGCATCTGGCTTCTGGTTCAATGTAGGGCTCAAGTCGAGCGCCACTGCAAGCGTCAACACGGATGGTACGGTGACTCTGGTGGAGGGCTCTACCGATATTGGAGGTACCAGAACCTCTCTGGCCATGCAGCTTGCCGAAGTCCTTGGAATCTCCGCAGAAGATGTCAAACCGACGGTGGCAGATACGGACGGGGTGGGCGAGACAGACGTGACGGGTGGTAGTCGCGTGACGTTTGCAACAGGTTGGGCGGTCTACAAAGCAGCCGAAGACATCAAATCGCAAATGATAGACAGGGCTGCGAAGCACTGGGAAATTCCCGAAAAGGAAGTGGTGTTCGAGGATGGTAATTTCAGAACCAAATCAGATTCATCCAAGTCACTGACCTTCAAGGAAATGGCCGGAAATCTTAATGCCACAGGCGGGCCCGTAATTGGTCGTGGCACCGTCGATCCTCCGGGCGTTGGAGGTGCTTTTGCAATCATGATCGTAGACGTGGAGGTGGATCCGGATACCGGAAAAGTGCAGATCCTCCGCGCCACCATGATTCAGGACGCCGGCAAGGCAGTTCATCCAAGCTATGTGGAAGGGCAGATGCAGGGAGGTGCGGCACAGGGCATTGGTTGGGGACTCAACGAAGAATATTTCTATACGAAAGACGGGCACCTTGCCAATTCAAGTCTCCTGGATTATCGAATGCCCACCAGTCTGGATCTGCCGATGATCGATACGGTCATCGTCGAGGTTCCGAACCCCGGACATCCGTTTGGGGTGCGGGGTGTAGGCGAAGTGCCCATCGTTCCGCCGCCTGCCGCGCTTGCAAATGCCATATACAGAGCGGTTGGCGTCCGTATGGACGTGTTGCCGATGTCACCCGGAAATATTCTCAAGGCCATGTGGGCCAAAGATGGTCCTGGCGCCTCTAAGGATTAAGAATTATTCGTGTATCCAGGGCCCTGGTCGAGCAATACCACCAGGGCCCTGACTCAAACTGACTCGGATGTTGGAGGAATTGATGGCCGACAAGTCGGAAGCTTATCTGGGAATTCAAGATTACAAGGTTGTGGGCACAAGGCCCATTCGGCACGACGGAACGGACAAAGTAACCGGTAGAGCGGTCTATGGTGCGGATGTTCAGATGTCCCGACTGCTTTATGGAAAGACGTTACGCAGTCCCCATGCTCATGCCCGCATAAAATCCATTGATACGAGCAAGGCCGAGAAGCACGCCGGCGTGAAGGCGGTTGTGACCTCCGCAGATCTTGTCCAGGAGTATGAAGACAAGGTATCCAGTTTGGGTGAAGCCTCGGTTGGTTTGCGCCATCTCATTGGAAATGTCCTGGCAGGTGACAAAGTGCTCTATGACGGCCACGCGGTTGCGGCGGTTGCGGCGACTTCCGTGAACATCGCCGAGGAGGCGCTGGCCCTGATCGAAGTCGATTATGAGGTGCTGAGCCCTGTACTTGATGTCAGGAAAGCCATGGAAAAGGGCGCACCGCTTCTCCACGAAGAAATGAAGATGCGCTCCCTAGGAGAGCAGACCGACGAAAACAGCAATATTGCAAATCATTTCCAGCACAAGGTGGGTGATCCCGAAGCGGCTTTC